>NZ_JAYFEQ010000734.1:0-50216 GCF_055795085.1 Phormidium sp. CCY1219
ATTGGAAACGAATTGGGCAATTTTCCCCTAAGAAAGTTAAACTGATTCGCAGGTCAAACAAACTGTGCGTTGTTTAAATCACGACGGTTAAAACCGTCGTTCGTCTTTCCTCCCCGAACTAAAGTTACGGGGATTCCAGACTCTCGGTTACTTCTCTTGAAGGGGTTAGCCATTGAATGGGGTAACATTCGCTCCCGAGACGTAAGCGTGCTTCGCCAACGCAGTGCAACAAGAACCTGGCTAGAAGCCGTTTGCCCTATGCCGATGCCGACCCGCTTACTAGCGAGTTTTTGGAGAACAAACCCCGATCGCCCGGAGTTGTTCAAACTTAATTTTGTCAAAGCCTGTTAAGAATTTCTCCTCAAATTAGTTTCCCCTCCGATTGATAATAAAACCCAGTTCGCGCAACTGAGGCCAAGGGGAAAATGTGAAGTCTATAAAATGGAGTGTGTTCGAATATGTCTAATCCTGGTTCTCCTGGAAATAATCCACTTGGATCTGAAGAAAAACTGGCCATTTTGGTTGCCTTCTCCACAATCGGCGCAATTTTTGGGTGGTCTGTGATGGGGATGGAGGGGAAGTTGAATTTTTCAGAACCCTTTTCTACTTCGGTATTTAACATGCCGGAGGCGACGAACCCCCTGGGGGGGGAGAAGCCGCCATTGCCCCGCGCCAGTGAGTCTCCCGCCTTGTTTCCGGGTGTCAGTGACTCGCCCGCTATGTTGCCCGATTTATTGTCCGGTGCGACAAGTGCTGGAGTAGAAGAGCCTTCCTCAGGCTCCACCGAGTCCGAACCGGCGGAATCGGCAAGAGAAGAGAACGGGGAGGGGTTGATGGAAATGCTAGTGCCGGGATTTTCTAGAAAAAACCCCCTCGAAGCTGAGGAAGATGGGATGCCCACCGACCAAAGCAGTCCCGGCGAGGAGGCGACTCCTGCACCGGAGGCGGAACCGGGGAGTTCAACTCCCGACCCCGAAGCAGCCGAACCCGAAGCACCCACAGCTTCACCCTCTGTAGAGGAGTCGGAAGCGCCAGCTACGGAAGCCACCCCTGCGCCATAGCCGGCGCTTGGGGAGCCGCGAGATAGCGGTGACGGTGGCGTGGAAACGGGTGGGCGAGAGTTCACCCGTTTTGTTTGTTCGGTTTAAATTGCGATCGCGCGAGGGCGAAGTTTTGGCCGATGGATGCGGGGAAATGCTCTAGGGCTGGGAGATTTATGCCAGCCTTCCCTCACAGATTCCAGAGAAATGTTAGGCAAATTAAATGGTGTTTAACCCGGGCGAGAGGATCGAAAAAGGTCCGGGTGGGGGAGGGGGCAAAGTGCAGGGTGGGTGGCATCCAGGACGGACTTGCTGCGGTTTGAGGTGGGCTAGGGTGTAGGAGACAAACCACCCCCAAAAACGATCGCAAAATCCACAGATGAGAAACCCAACAGATTGGTGGGAATACTGGGGAAAAGGTAAGGTAAGGGAGCGCACGGGCTTATGCTGCGCCAGTTGAAAAATCTACTATTTGGTCTTCGCACCTACACCGATCTCAGCCCTGATGTGAAAATTAGGAAAGAGGTGAATCAGTTATTGTGTCAGCGAGAGGCGCTGACATTAGATGAGTGGTTTAATTGTTTTTGGCAACCGCGCGGTATTGCTAAACCGGTGGTTGCTTTTGTATATAATCAGTTGGGAAAATATTCGGGTTTGGAAATTGCCCGAGTGCGACCGAGCGATCGCTTAAACGGCGATTTGCAGTTGCCTTTGGTGTGCTGGTTCGACTGGCAAATCCGCTGGTGTGAAGATTTTTGCGAGTGTTTTGGGGTGGATATCAGCGATCGCTTTGACATGAACGCCGTGACTACGGTAGAAGAATTGGTGCTGTGCCTGGATGGCCTGCGCTTAACGGTAAAAGCAGTGTCGCGAATTAACCCCAACCCTTAGCAGAGGGAGTGTTCTAACCCAGTGCCAATAGAAATTAGGACGAACAGTTCGGTTCGTCCTAAGCGCACAAGGAGCTACCCTCGCCGATCGCGGCGATCGCTCGTTCACTTGTGGTTTCCACCCCACAGCGATCGGTTTAAACTTCAGACGAGCTTTTGCCGATGACTTGTTCTTTCAACGCGGAAATGTCGCGAACCAATTCTTGACGATTAGAAGCGCGCAGTAAATAGCGATAGACAAACCAAGCAGAGTAGCCCATCCCGACTAATTCAAAAAATGGTGCGAGCAATGGAATATCATTAATAGCATCCACCACGGCGAGGGTGACTCTGACCGTCACTAATGCCGCCAAGAATAAACTCAGGGTGACAATGGGTTTTTGATAGTCGCTGAAAAAACCACTGACATAAGCGGGCATTTCGGCTAACACCGCCATCACGCGATCGGTAATCTCTTGGAAGCGATCGCTGGTTCGCTCAGATGGCGGCACTGTTGCCAGTGCGCCGGCTTGTTCGTCTTTGACATCCATTCTGAGCTGTTCGGCTTCTTGGGCCAACTGTTCGGCTTTCGGGTTAGAGGGTTCAGAAGTTTCGGTTTTTGGATTCATTATTCCTCCTGTTCAAACAAACAACTATTCGATCGTAACTTGGCAGTGCATCAGGGTGCCAACCGTGGAACTGTAGCGGTCAGCCTGACCCTGTTGCAAGCGATCGCCTTTTTACCCCAAGGGGGCCTCCGGGGCGATCGCAAATCGGTTGCCCGGATCGTATTTTGCCGCAAATGGGGGCGAGCGTCCGGTAGAGCGATCGCCCCCCTTGCAGGGCGATCGCAAGAGATGCCTTAAGTTTAAGGAAAAATCGGCTCTACCGACGAAATTTTTACCTGATTCTGTGATTCTCGTTAAGGGCTGAATCGGAAGAAACGGCTGAGGAGATCGCTCCCCGGGGGCTGGCAGAGCAGAAAACTTGTATAACTCGTAACAACGCTCATCAAACATCCCGATTTCGCAGGAAATCCCTTTTTCTGAGGGATTGACAGCCACAGGTATTTCATCCCAAATTTGTTTTGCAAAACGCTGTGCCTGCCGGCGTTGGGATTTCATGGGCCAATGCGGTGAAATAATATGAAACTTGCCGGATCGGTGTTGACCGAGACAAGAGACAATAAAATCGAAACCCCATAGATGGATGGCCTATGAAACCCGACGATAACGAGTTACAGCAACAGCTAAAAAATTTAAAAGAACGATTGCCTGGGTTGAGTACGAGATTGTCGCAGGCGGCGGTGGAACTCAAAGAAGCCGGGGTTCCCGTGGATGAATCCGCGATCGAGCAGACGATCGCCTATCGGCGCGACTTTGCCGAAGTGCGATCGCAAATCATCGAACTAGCAAAATCGAAGGGCATCCCGGGCACCTCGGGAGTCGTCGCACCGTCCCAAGTCTCCTCCCTGTTGGATCTCGAAGGCATACTGCACGCGATCGCCACTTCCCCATCCACACAGGGAAACGACACCGAAAAAGCCTTAGCCATTCTCGATCGCTTTTTAGCCCTTACCCATCGCGATCTAAAGGATTTTCCGCCATTGCAAGCCGCCCAGGAAAAAGGACAAGAACTGCGCCGCATTATTCTCAATGCTCCTGCGAATAATTTACCCATTGATGTAGAGACCTTGATTTCTGGCAAGCATCCCTGCTGCGCGTTACTGACCTTAATCGACCCCGAGGCAGACATTAGCGACGAGCAATGGGGCATTCTCGTGGAAGTAGCGGCCCGGGCGTTTGGCAAACCGCTCACGGTAGCAGCATCCCGAGGCAAATTACAAGTGTCGCCCCACTCCACGCCGAGCACAGAACCTCCCGTCCAAGAGCCAAAGGTGGAAACGCCGGTAGAGGCGAGTTCTCCCCCGCCGCCTGTGGGGCGGCGGATGCCAGAAATGGTGGTAATTGCCGGGGATGATGAGCCGGAAATGGATGCTGAGTCGGAGGCGGAACGGTTGCTGCTCGATCCTCCCAAGCCCTCCTCTGATTTGCCCGATGTGATTGTGTTGCCCAGTATGGATGAATCCCCGACACAGGGGGTACCCCAGGGGCAACAGCCCGGGATGGAATCCCGGGCACCTGCGGCCCGTGGGGGTGGCAGTGTGGGACTGAAGGTGTTGGCGCATATCGAACGCGAGGGCGATCGCATCTTCCGGGAAAATCAATTTGCGGGGACCCGGGGTCAGGCACAACGTCTGGAAGGATTTGCCATTCACATCGATCCGCCGATTCCCGGTTTGGGTCTGCGCTATATGGCTTACCTGCAAGGGATGGGGGATACGCCTTGGATGAGCGAAGGTGAATTTGTTGGCACCCGGGGCATAGGACGACGGATCGAAGGATTTGCGATCGCTTTGACCGGCGACGCGAAAGCTGAGTACAGTGTGTATTACCGGGCGCATATCGAGAATGTGGGCGACACTCCCGAAGCGGCGAATGGCGAATTCTGCGGTTTTCGCGGCAAACAACTGCGCGTTGAAGGGATGAAAGTCCGTATCGAACCGAAGTAATCTGGGTTGCCCTCTCGGTTTTTATGTGTGGATTGTCGCACTATTGTGACGCTCCTTGACCCCTACCTGTGGCGATGTGGGGGAATGGGTCGCTGTGTGGAGTTCAATTAGCTTGCATCGAGGCAAGGGTTGTCTGTCTAGCCCCACCCGTCTCGGGGATGGGGCTTTTCTTTGAAATAAAACTCAATATTTAGCAACAAATTTCAAACATATTGTTTATCAAAAAAGGTTTAAATTGTCAAGTCAAGCGTTAATAATTATTAACAGGTAGGCGGAATTTGGCGGCATCGCTGCTGGGGGAAAAAGGGGATGAAACTCAGGATTTCAGGTAAAAAAGCACCGTTTCCCCGGAAAGATTCGCTTACAATCCGGCGATCAGACAGAGAAATAAAGCCTCGGTCCATTCCACTACAGCGCCGTAGGTATCGCCGGTATGTCCGCCCAATTTGTAGTTAAACCAAGCACCGGTTAGAATGGCGATCGCGCTGCCTCCGGTGGCCATGCCGGCGGCGACGATCCACTCGTCACTGCCAAGCAGAAGTTGGACGCCACTCAAGCCCCAAAGCAGCAGCAATCCCGGGAGCAGATCCCAGGGCGAGTGCATGGATTCTTTGTGCATCGCTCCTTTCCCGGTGGCTTTCAGATAGGGGTAGCGAGCGATCGCCACCAATTGTCCCCACCGACCCCAACCGGCGGCGGCGATGAGGACGATCGCGCGGTGAGCGTCCAAATCGGTCAATGCTGCGGTTTTTAATAAAATCAGCGCGATCGCTGCCATCACGCCAAATGCACCGGTAACGCTATCCGCCATCACTTCTAATCGCCGTTGGGGGTCTTGCACCCCAAGCCCATCGGCAGTATCTATGGCACCATCGAGATGAAGTCCGCCAGTAATGGCAATCCAGGCGATAACGACAATGGCACTGCGGGTCAGCACGGGCATTTCCAATAGCTGTAACAGCCCATCCAACAGACCCAAAAGCAAGCCGATCGCTACGCCAATCCAAGGAGCAAAGCGAGCGATCCCGCGAAATTCTAATGTCCAATTTAGGGGAACCGGCAAACAGGTATAGAAGGCGATCGCCGCCGCCAGTCCGGACCGTAACTTGCCAAATATTGCTGCTGCATTTCGCAGTGTTCTCATCGGCGATCGCACCCCTCGATTATCTGTCATAAGTCTCTCAGTTTTCAGCCATTTTACGGATCCCGGTCCACCCTGACCTGTGCCAGAATTGAATCGAGACTATGCATCACTCGCCCCTCGTGGCGACATTAACCAGAAAAGCTTTTTTAAATCTCCCTCTAGAGGGCACCTACAGGATGCTTCTACTTCCTTTGAGGGCACCATTGTAAACCAAAGGCGGTTTGTCCATGATTCCAGATAAATTTAATACCAAAGTGCCTGCACCTTGCATTATCGACACCGGAATCGTCGTCAACAAGCAGGACATGCTCCGACTTTTGTCCGATCTCGGTCAAGTCCGTTACATGCACCTCCAAGACGGTCAACTCTACAGTCAAGGGGAGGGTTACGTGATGGAGGTCTTTGCCGATCCCGAACGATCCACTTTGATTGCCAATCACGGCATATATTTAAACGTCTATAGTTTTGATTGCCTCGAGCTGAAACACTCTCCCGAGTCCGACTCCTACTTCGATCTGGTTCAAGAAGGACGTCAGCTCAGATTGATTCCCCTGTCTAATCCTTTGAAAGAGCGAACCGATCGCCAGTTCGAAACCTCAGCATTAGAAGCGGTACTCAGAGAGGTACTCGCGGCTAAATTAGATGCTGAAATCGATGATGAAGGAATGTTACCGTTCTGAAACGAGCTATCTGAACTAGGGATTCAACCCTTCAAGCAAGGCAAGAACCGTGTATTTTCCCGCAATGGCGATGAGTGCGCGGTGGGTTTTGAGCTGCGCGATTTTACCTTTTTCTATGAGAAAATACCGTTCGCCAATATAATTATAATAAAGTCGCAACGAGGAACCAATAAGGCATTTTGGGTCGCGAATTTACATTTCAATTGCAGGCAAATTGCAGCCATACCCACGCCCGGGCGGCTGTGTTTAGCACGCCACATGGTGATGTGGAAACCCCTCGGTTTATGCCAGTGGGAACCTTGGCAACGGTGAAAACCGTTACTCCCGCTCAGCTTAAAGCCACGGGCGCTCAGATGATTTTAGCGAATACCTATCATCTGCACCTGCAACCGGGAGAAGAAATTGTCGCGCAAGCGGGGGGTTTGCATCGGTTTATGGGATGGTCCGGCCCGATTCTCACCGATTCGGGGGGTTTTCAAGTCTTTAGTTTAAGCGAGTTGCGAACCATTACGGAGAAAGGGGTTAAATTTCGATCGCCCCGGGATGGTCGCATCATCGAGATGACTCCAGAGCGATCGATCCAAATTCAAAACAAACTCGGGGCGGATATCATTATGGCATTTGATGAGTGTCCCCCTTATCCGGCGACTCGGGAGGCGGTGGAGTTGGCGACGGCGCGGACTTATCGCTGGTTGTCACGCTGCATCGAGACTCATTCCCGGGCGGACCAGGCATTGTTTGGCATCGTTCAAGGGGGGGTTTATTTGGATTTGAGGGCGCAAGCGGCCCGGGCGCTGGCGAAGTTGGATTTACCTGGGTATGCCATTGGGGGGGTGAGTGTGGGAGAACCCCCGGCCCTGATCGAGAAAATCGTCCGGGCGAGTGCGCCGCAACTCCCGGCGGAGAAACCCCGCTATTTGATGGGGGTGGGGACTTATCGAGAAATGGCTCAGGCGATCGCTTCCGGTGTGGATTTATTTGATTGCGTGATTCCCACCCGCTGGGCGCGTCATGGGGCGGTGGCGGTACAGGGAGAACGCTGGAATATTAAAAATGCTCGGTTTCGCGAGGATTTTACCCCCCTGGATGAGTCTTGCCCTTGTTACACTTGCCAGAACTTTAGCCGCGCTTATTTGAATCATTTGTGGCGATCGCGCGAAATTTTGGTTTATACCTTGCTTTCCATTCACAATATCACCGAGCTGATTGGCTTTACTCGCCGGATTCGCGACGCCATCAAGCGCGATCGCTTCTCCGAGGAATTTGCCCCCTGGCTGACCCCGGGCGCAAGCGAGTAACCCTTCCATCCGCTCATTGACTCTACCCCTATTCTCAATTGGCAATCTGCAAAGTAGAGAAATTGAGAAGAAGACAAAAATGAGAGATTCACCCCGGCTTATGTTAAAATCTGTTTCGATTATGAAAATTCTGTTAGAGAGGTAGAGATCGAGTATGGAAGCAGCGATGCTGTTGGCAAAACTGCCAGAAGCCTATCAAATTTTCGATCCGTTGGTGGACGTTTTGCCACTGATTCCCCTATTTTTCTTGCTGCTTGCGTTTGTGTGGCAGGCGGCGGTGGGTTTTAGATAAATTGCATCAAAAAGCCCGGGGAGAGAAAGGGGTGCTCGAGAGAGCGCCCCTTCGATGATTAATGGGATCGAGAGCCGATGGTTTTCTGAAAAGCCGGACGTTGAGAGAGGCGATTGATATACTCCACCACAGCCGGATAAGCGCTCAAATCGAGCTTCAGCATGATTTGCACGTAAGCGAGCATCGAACCTACAGCAACGTCAGCCACGCTAAAATCGTTGCCGAGGAGGAAAGGTTGGTGGGAGAAGCGATCGTTGAGGGGCTTCAGAAGGCGCTGCACCTCGCGATCGCGACTGGATTCCACAAAAATGCCCGGACCGAGGGTCGCGTTAGCAAACAGCACCCATTGCGTCACCGTAGCCAATTCCGTCACGGAGTCAGAAAGGTTCCCATAGGTTTGCGCCAAATAAATTAAAATTGCCCCAGACTCCCACAGCTTAAACCCTCCATCCTCAATAGCTGGAACCTTTCCCATCGGATTAATCTTCAGGTACTCTGGCTGCAAGTGGTCGCCCGCCTGCATATCTAACAAAACGAATTCATAAGGAATGCTCAGTTCCTCCAAATACCACTGAACGATAGAAGCGCGGCTGCGGGCACCGCCATAGAGTTTTAGCAAGACACACAGTGCTCCTTAATCAGCGAGAGTTGCCACTGTTGATTTTAACGGCTAGAGGTTTATCGTGGAAAAGAAGAAAAGACTCTGCCATTGAGTTTTTCACCCCTTTGCCTCAGTTGCCCAAATGCCGAATCGATGCCAGAAAACAATCAAGATTTATTTCAAATCCCCCCAGAATTGAACAGTAACGACCCCCTGAGTCCCCAATTTAAAAAAGCCAACTTCCTCGCCCCCGATCTGAATCAGAAAGACCTCAGAGGCGCGTCTCTCAGAGGAGCCTACCTGCGAGATGCCAATTTAGCCGGAGTAGATTTGAGTGAAGCCACCCTCGCCTATGCCGATTTGATTGGAGCCAATTTAGAGGGCGCGAACTTAGTGGGAGTCGATCTCAAGGACGCCAACCTGAACTTAGCCAACCTGAGCGAGTGCAACCTGAGTGGTGCCAACTTAAAAGGAACCACCTTAGTGGGAACAAACTTAAGTGAGGCAGATTTAAGGGGAGCCAACCTGAAAGGCTCCAACTTAATCGGTGCCAAACTGACCGAAGCCAACCTCAGCGGCGCTAACTTAAGTGCGGCAGACTTGAGCGAGACCGATCTGAGAGGAACCATCTTGCAAAAAGCGGTGTACGATTTGAGGACCCGCTTCTGCGAGGGTCTCGACCCGGAGACGATGGGCGCTTACGGGATTGGAGCGGATATTGCGCTTCCCGGAGCCAATCTCAGTGGCGTCGATCTCAGCGGCGTGAACTTGAAGCGAGCGGATTTGCGCGGCGCTAACCTCCGTTATGCCAAATTAATGGAGAGCAACCTCGAAGGGGCAAACCTGTTTCGCGCCAACCTCAGTGGTGCGAATTTAACCGGGGCGAATTTAAAAGGGGCGATCCTGCAAAAAGCCGTCTACGACTTAAAAACCCAGGTCAGCGAAGGAATCGAACTGAGTTTAGCCGGGGCCTACTGGATCGCGCCGAATGTCTCCCTTTCCGAAGTGAATCTCAGTGGCGTGGATCTCAGCGGCGCGGACTTGCGCGGGGCGAACTTAAGTAGCGCGAACTTAAGTGATGCAGAGATGATGGGGATTGACCTGACGCGGGCGAACTTGCGGAAAGCGTACTTAGCCGATGCCAATCTGAAAGGAGCCGATCTGCGATGGGCCGATCTGATTGGGGCTAGTTTAAATCAGGTAAATCTTTCTCAAGCAGATTTGAGGTCGGTAGACCTGACGCGAGCGGATTTGCGCGGGGCTAATTTAAAATTAGCCGATTTGCGAGAAGCGGATCTGACCAGCGCTAGTTTAAATCAGGTGAATTTGAGCGAAGCGGATCTGCGCGGCGTGGATTTGACCCGATCGGATTTGCGCGGCGCAAACTTAAGCGGCGCGGATTTGAGAAAAGCCGATTTAACCAAAGCGAATTTGAAGTGGACGAATCTGGACGGAACCAATTTGCTCGAGGTAGATTTAAGCACCACATTTCAATAACAACATCCCCCGATTGGGTGAAGCGCGGTAAAACTGTGTGTGTAGCAGACTACCTTTTGCTGGCTCTCACCCACCATCTACCCGGGAAATTTTCAGATCGATCGCCAGCTTTTATCCGAGAAAATACAGAAGAGCACCCCGAGCGACTAAAGTATCAATAATTATACGGTATTTTTACTAAATCTTTACGAAAAAAGCAATATCTATGAAGAATGAAAAAAGTTGGTCATATCTCCTAGACAAACAGACGCACCGTATATTATCACAGAAGCAACAGGGCACAGCCCCTGGAAATACATCAACGTTAATAGGGTAAGAAAAATGAACGCTAAACTTTATGCCCCAATCTGTGTTGGATTAATCGCGGGTAGTTTGGGCTTTGCCTCATCAGCACAAGCCTTTTCCTTCACCACTCACTACGATGAAGCGTTAAGTACCAACCCGTCGCAAGGAGATATTTGGCTCGAAGCCGTAGAATTTGACGGAAAAATCGTGAGCAACTTCAGCTTGGTCGATCGGGTGGATATTCTCCATAATGACCTGTGGACCGGCGGAAACAGCGGAGCCGGTAGTGCGGACAAGGGAGACCAAGCTACAGTGGGGTTATCCGAGGAACGGCTGACCAATGACGGAGCGCGAACCGCACTGAGAAATACCAACCTGAATAGCATTATCGATGGGGAAGATCGCGGCGAATTTTCCATGAACCTGTGGTTTGATAACGCGGTGGATAATTTGTTCTTCTGGGAACGGGGGCGCAACAGTGCGATGACGATTCAAGCCATCGACACAGCGGGGGATATTTTGGGTGATAGCCTGACCATCAACTCGCGCAATTGGGATAATGCGGGATTCCGGCTAGATACCATAGAAATTGGTGGCTCGCAGCGCGTCGGTTCTCTGGGGGTGTCTTTAGCCGATTTAGGACTGTCTTCTGCGATTCAGGGCGTTCGTGTCAGCGCTGAGGGGACGAGCTTCTACAATGGACCGGACTGGAAAGTGGTTGGTGAGAAAGTTCCGGAACCGGGGACGGTTGTAGGCTTGGGATCGATCGCGATGGCATTGGTGGCATCTCGGCGTCGGCGGTCTTCTGCGAGTTAGCCTAGATGCAAACCATACTCTGGCCACGGAACGTTGCTGCGCAAGCAAAGAAAGCTCCCGTTGGCGGGGAAATTTAAAAAAGCTGCTTGCAAGTGGAATGTTCTATGACTCTTGAAGCATTACGATCGCCCGTAGGATAGGCTCTCAGCCTATCCTATTTTTTTATGGAGGGCAAAATTTGCCATTGCGTCCCACCAGCTAGGGCGATCGCGCCGCAGACCCCGGTGGAGAAACCGATACAATAAAAAACGATGTCTTTTGCTGGGGATAACTCAAACGTGTCGGCAAATTCTCCTACATTTATTTTAGTGGACGGTCATTCCTTGGCCTTTCGCTCGTATCATGCATTAGCCAAAAGCCGCGATGGGGGGTTGAGGACCTCCACGGGAATTCCCACCAGCGCGTGCTTTGGATTTCTCAAGTCCCTGATCGAGGTGATGGCGGCGCAGGAGCCGCAATATTTGGCGATCGCCTTTGACCTGGGTTTACCCACCTTTCGCCACGAAGCCGACGCCACCTATAAAAGCGATCGCCCGGAAACCCCAGAAGACTTGCTCGTGGACCTGGAACACCTGCAAGAACTGCTCGCCGGCTTTAACGTTCCCATCGTCACAGCGGAAGGCTACGAGGCGGATGATGTGTTGGGGACCTTGGCGATGCGGGCCAGCAGCGCCGGACATCAGGTGAAAATTCTCAGCGGCGATCGCGACCTCTTTCAACTAGTAGACGACAGCAAACATATCAGCGTCCTCTATCTCAGGCGCGGATCCTTTTTTGGTCATTCCGCCTTCGCCAGCTACCAAGAATTTACCGACGAAGAGGTGCGAGAAAAAATGGGCATTCCCCCCGCACTTGTGGTCGATTATAAAGCCCTTTGCGGCGATCCCTCGGATAACATTCCCGGGGTGAAAGGAATTGGCGATAAAACCGCCGTCAAATTGCTCAGCACTTACGGTTCCCTGGAGAACATTTACGAGTCTCTAGAAGACATCAAAGGTGCGAACCGCAAAAAGCTCGAAACCGGCAAAGAAGACGCCGATCGCTCGCAACATCTGGCTCGCATTGTCTGCAATGTTCCCTTAGATATTGACTTAGAAACCTGTAAGCTCGAAGGATTTAACGAAGCGCAACTGATTCCGATTTTGGAGAAGTTAGAATTTAAGTCATTTTTGCCGAAAGTCAAGCAACTGCAGCAGCGCTTTGGCGGAACAAGCGAAGAAAGGGAGACGGAACGCGCCAGTGCGGTTTCTGACGACGAGGAGACTGGGTTTTGGAGTGCCGCCGAAACCGAAGCCGCCGCCCGGGAAAAAGCAAAAGAAGAGCCTGCGATCGCCCCGCGCATCATCGACACCGCACAAAAGCTAGAAGCCTTAGTCACCCAGCTCAAAACCTGTCAAGATCCAGCCCACCCGGTGGCTTGGGATACAGAAACCACGGATTTAGAACCGCGCGATGCGGATCTGGTGGGTATCGGGTGCTGTTGGGGAAGCGAGAAATCCGAAGTTGCCTATATTCCCATCGCCCATCACCGGGGAACCACCCTGGAGTTAGCCACGGTTATCGAGGCTCTGCGTCCTATCTTAGAAAGCAGCGCCTATCCGAAAGCCTTGCACAATGCGAAATTCGACCGTTTGGTGCTGCGCTGTCAGGGCATCGAGTTGGCGGGGGTGGTGTTCGATACCATGCTTGCCAGTTACGTACTCAATCCCACGAATAGCCACAGTCTCAGCCAGTTGTCCGAGAAGTATCTCTCGGTTGCGGCGCTCAGTTATAAGGACTTGCGAATTCCCAAAGGCGAAACCATCGCCATCGTGGATATTCCCACCATCGCCAACTACTGCGGCCTGGATTGCTATACTACATATAAACTCCTGCCGATATTGCGTGCGAAGCTGGAAGAAAACCCAAAACTCCATCAATTGCTGCTGGATATCGAACAGCCCCTCGAAGCGGTTTTAGCCGAGATGGAATACAGGGGAATTCGTATCGATACAGAGTATTTAAACGAACTCTCACAACAGATTCAAAGCCAACTGCAAGACATCGAAGGGCAAGCGTATGAGAAGGCGGGAGAAAAATTTAATTTAGGTTCGCCGAAACAATTGAGCGAGATTTTATTTAAAAAACTCGGCTTGAATCGCAAAAAATCTCGCAAAACTAAGACGGGTTACTCTACCGATGCAGGGGTATTGGAAAGACTGCAAGGCGATCATCCGATTATTGACAAAATCACCGAATATCGTACCCTCTCGAAGTTAAAATCTACCTATGTGGATGCCCTACCGCAGATAGTGCGCCAGGATACCGGGCGGGTGCATACGGATTTCAATCAAACGGCGACAGCAACGGGAAGGTTATCTTCTTCTAATCCGAATTTGCAGAATATTCCGATTAGAACGGAGTTTTCGCGACAAATTCGCAAAGCATTTTTGCCAGAACCGGAGTGGCGATTGGTATCGGCGGATTATTCGCAAATCGAGTTGCGGATTTTGGCGCATTTAAGTCAAGAACCGGTTTTGTTGGAGGCGTATCGCAATAATCAAGACGTGCATAGCGTCACGGCGAAACTGTTGTTTGAAAAGGAAACCGTGACGCCAGAAGAAAAACGGATGGGGAAAACTATCAATTTTGGGGTGATTTATGGGATGGGTTCGGTGCGTTTTGCCCGGGCGATCGGGAAAACGACGAAGGAAGGAAAGGAGTTTATCGATCGCTTTTACGAGCGTTATGAAAAGGTGTTCGAGTATTTGGATGGGTTGGAAAATCAGGCGATCGCGCAAGGATTTGTGGAAACCCTCTTCGGGCGTCGTCGCTATTTTGAATTTGAAGATAAAAAACTGCGCGAACTTCAAGGCACCGATCCCAGTGATATTTCCCCGGAAGTAAGGAAAAAACTGTCAGCGCGAGACGCACAAAACTTGCGGGCGGCGGCGAATGCACCGATTCAAGGTTCTAGTGCGGATATTATTAAAGTAGCAATGGTGAAAATGCACCAACTTTTGCAAGACTATCGCGCCCGGTTGTTGCTGCAAGTTCACGATGAATTAGTGTTTGAAATTCCTCGGGATGAATGGGAGGAACTGCAACCTAAAATTAAATCCACGATGGAAAACGCCGTGTCGTTAAGTGTGCCCTTGGTGGTGGATATTCACGCTGGGGACAATTGGATGGAAGCAAAATAACCCGTTGCTCAATTTAACTGTAGGGTGGGCATTGCCCACCACACCGATTACTTCTTCAACGAATTTTATGTCTGTAGGGGGAGCGTTTTTGCCCTGGGTTTTGTGGTATGATGAATGGCGAAAGTGTTGTCTGGTGTGCCCGGAAAACATTAAGGGTCGCATCATGTGATTAGCCGATGGATAGGGAGGATTTGCCTATCAACCAGTTGAATGAGAATCGTTGGAGATTAATTTTATGAGTATGACGTCGTTATTATACCAGAAAGATGTAAAAGAAAAATTTCGGCAAGAGTTTCCGGTGCCCAAACTGAAAGTGAAAAGCAATCCGCTTGCGCCGGCATTGACGAAACATTATGCCCTGGTTGCCACGGCGTTCGATTATTTACTGCGATTTTATCTGGAATTTAGAAATCCGAAGGCGAATTCGCGCAAGTGGATTGCGGAAGTTTCCCTGGGGTTGCTGCGCGAGCTAAAAATGTTGGTGAGTTCGATTGAGGAAGAGGAGTTAGCGCCAGATAAGCTAACGGAAGTGGAGGGCGATCGCCTGTTAAAAGTGATGCCCCAGACGCAACATATTTGTAAATATCTGGTCAAGAAAGGCATTGCCCGCAATCGAGAAGAATTTGTCAATATTTGCACGCGCTTGGAAAGGCAGGCTGATTTTATCATGGCAAAAGCCAAGGAGAATTATTTTTTATTTCTCAAAACTGGGGAATTAACCGATAGTCTGCTAAAATCTTGTTTGTTTCTGGCACAGTTAGACCCGATTTACCGGGTGGGGAAAATTGATAAAAATACGGGCATTCTCAATCTGAAAGATATGGAGGATTTAAAACAATTAATTGCTTTGGTGGATTTCGATAAATTCCACGCCGAGGAAATGATGTTGCTCAATCCCACATTTGGTAGGGGTTCGGCATTGGTGGGCGGTGCGGATGCGGATTTAGCGATCGATGATATGTTGGTGGAAGTCAAAACCGCAAATAAACTGGCGTTAACGAGCGATTATTTTCACAAGTTAATGTTTCAATATCTTTTACATCGGGTGGCGAAAATCGATGGCGCGCCGCCAAACCATGAAATCCACCGTTTGGGAATCTATTTTTCTCGATACGGTTATCTGCATACCATGAATGTGGCAGATATCGTGGATGAAAGACAATTGGAGCGGTTTTTTAACTGGTTTAGAAAGCGGGTAAGTGCAGGAGAGGAGGAAGAGCGGGCGGCGGGGTAATTGCTACTGCACTGAAGCGGAAAGAAGGTTTAAAATTGAGATTCGGCGCGCTCTAAGGCGCTGTCTAAATCTTTGATTGCTGCATCGATTCCGATTTGGATTTCGCCCCAAGCATCGGAACTGGCGGAACGCAGTTGTGCTAACTGTATTTCTAGTTCTTCTTGCTGTCTTTCTAGCTGGGCAATTTCTGCTTCGAGTTCCGCTTGCGCCTGCGCGCCGAGGGTTTCTGCTCTTGCTTCCAATTGCGCGATGCGTTCGTCATAGGTGGCGATTTGTCGTTCGGTTTGTTCGATGTATTGGTTGATTTCTGCTTGGGTATAGTTGGCGGTGGTGCCGATCGCTTCTTCGGTTTCTCGTTCTACCTCTTCTGCGGTGGGTCCGGGGGAAGCATTCATTTCGCTTTCGGTTTCCATTGGCGCATTACAGGCGGCGATCGCGCCAGAAAGGGCAAGAGCGGCGATCGCAATTTCAAAACGGAAGACTTGAGATAATTTCATGATTTTATCGGTTATCTTTGCTTCCTCATTGAACTGCAATATTCGGGAATTGTCATCTATCGGGGGAGAGATGTTCTCAGATGAAATATACTGCCCATTCTCATATTATTTTTCTACAACTGTGATGAGAGTGCGAGCTTCAAGCTCGCACTTCGGGGCGGTGAAGCTCTCGCACTCGCAAGGGAGGCGAATTAAATCATCCTCAAGGTATCGGAAATTGCCACCTTACCGGGGGTGAGGATTTTTGCCAGAACCCCGGTTTGTAGATGTCCGTATTTTTCTTGCAACAAGGGTAACAGAGGCAAATCGCGATCGCCGGTATCCGGATTGACTTCGATATTGGGACAGCGCCCGATCCGCGCGGTAATCGCCACAGTTGCATCACCTAAGTGAAACTGCTGGCCGACCCAGTTAAATTCTTCCCAGGCTGGAACGCCTTCTAGCAGGACGTTTGGCCGAAACCGCCGCACGTCTGCGGGTTGACCGCTTGCATCACTTAAGTCCTGTAACGTGGCCTCACTCAGTAAAGAAATATGAACGGGTTCGCGATCGGGATAGCGGGTGTCGCCGGTGCGGGTACCCACGAGATGCAAGGGCGATCGCTGGGGATGGCGCGCTTCGGGGGTGGGGTGCAAGGAGGCGAGATAGCCGGTAAAAAAGGCACTGATGCGATCGCGCCCTTCGGGGGTGCCCGTCTGTGCCTGCAGTAACCTCGCCCCGCCAGCGCGCACCGTCAGGATATCGTCGCTACTATCGTAGTGACAATCCAGTGCGGCTAATCCGGGCCAGTCGTTTTGCACGGCAAATTTGCCTTTGCTCATCCAGGGCACAATATCCGGGGATTGTGCGCCATCCACGAACATTAGGGCGAAGGCGCGATCGCCGCGAATTCCATGCCCGACTTCGAGAAAAACGCGATCGATTGCTTGCGGGGTCAGCCCTTTAATCGGATAGGTAAATAACTGCTTTACAGTAGCGATACTCATTGTTTTACCCCCCACTTTCCAGCGATCGCTCAGTCTTAAGCATACCCCCAGTAATGCTTTGGAAATACAAGCCCCCGGCGGCGAGCAAAAAGACCAAGTAACTGACCACTTGTGCCAAATAAAGCTGGGCGCGATAGCCAAATAACGCTTTCAGCAAAATTCCGGGAAAGCGATCGTCCGGTAAAAAATTTCGCGCATCCCACACCAGCGGCCCTAAAATACAAGAATCCGACCCACTCATACATAAATTCGCAAATTGGGGGTCGATATTTGCCAAAATTGTCGCCGCCGCATTGGCATTTTTCAGCGTAGAAATTACCAAACCGGAAACGATGAGCAGCAACAGCACGCCCATGATTTGGAAAAATAACCGAATGTTGATTTTTACCCCCCATTTAAACAGCAATACGCCAATTCCCGCCGCCCCGGCTAATCCAATTAATGCCCCGAAAGCCGGTGCGATTCCTTGCTCGAATTTAGCCACGATAAACAGCACGGTTTCAAATCCTTCGCGCAACACGGCGATAAAAATTAACAGGAAAACTCCCCATCCGGCGCGGGTGGGATTGTCTGTCATCGCCGCATTCACCGCACCTTCGATTTCGCCTTTCAGGGATTTGGCTTGTTGGGTCATCCAAATCAGCATCCAACTCAACATGGCGATCGCCACCGCGCAAAATACCGCCTCTAGCATCGGTTTAATTGCCGGCGCATAAACCATATCCGAAGCCCCCACGGCTTGCAGACCCCAGCCTAACAATACCCCCACCAACGCACTAGCAACAATTCCCACCCCCACGCCCAAGTAAACCCAGGGATTGAGTTGGCTTTGTTCGGCTTTTTTCAAGCACGCCAGTACGATACCTACCACCAGAGCAGCTTCCACCCCTTCTCGGAGGGTGACGAGAAATGTCGGTAATGCAGCACTAAATTCTATCATTTGTTAAGAGAAATTTGAACAATTTCAGTGGTAGGGTGGGAAGTGCCCACCCTACGATGGCGAGACCATTAACCAAAATCGCGCAACATTTTTTTCAATTCTAAGGTATGCATTTCTTCTGTCCCAATCATGGTGCGGATGAATTCTTCCAGATAAATGCTGGCATCTTTTACGATGTCGAGCAATTCTTTATAAAGACTGAGGGCGGTTTTTTCGTGGTCGAGACTTTCGGCGAGAATATCTCCCACGGAATGGCGATCGCTTTCTTCCATTGGGGCAATCTGTAGGGTCGGATGTCCATCTAACCCCGTGAGAATTTCGCCCACTTGTTGCGCGTGGAGGAGGGATTCACTCGCCTGCGCTTTAAAAAAGTCTACAATCGGAATCCGATTCGGTCCGGTGACCATCAGGGAATAATGGGTATAGCGCACCACACCCGCCAGCTCAAATTCCATAATCCGATTGAGCAATTCGATGGTTTTTTTGACGTCGAGTTCTTTCATGGTTTTATCACCCATAGTTCAGAAGTCTGTGGGATTAGTTTATCGGCGATCGCCATCCCGTTTTGAATCGACTGATACCTTTGTCATTGGCCTTTTGTCATTATTCATTGGCCCTTTGTCATTGGTCATCGGTCCTTTGTCCTTTGAGGGAGTACCTGTGACCAGTGACCCGTGACCTGTTACCTGTTACCCCATGAACTGTTACCCCATGACCAATGACCTGTTACCTGTTACCCCATGACCAACGACCAATGACCAATGAGCGAAATTTAACTAAAATCGCGCAACATTTTTTTAATTTCCAAGTTGTGCATTTCTTCTTGTCCGATTTGCTGGCGGGCAAATTCTTCTAGATAAACGCTGGCATCTTCTACGGTTTCCAGCAGTTCTTTATACATATCCAGAGCTTTTTTCTCGTGATGGAGACTTTCGGCTAAAATATCGCGTACCGAATGCTGATAGGTTTCCTCAATCGGGGCGATATGAAGGCTGGGATGTCCTTCTAAACCGGTGACAATTTCTCCCACTTGTTGGGCGTGGGTGAGAGATTCGGTGGCTTGTTGTTGAAAGAAAGTCACAATCGGAATTCGATTCGGTCCGGTGACCATCAGGGAATAATGGGTATAGCGCACCACACCCGCCAGCTCAAATTCCATAATTTTGTTGAGCAGATCGATGGTTTTTTTGACGTCGAGTTCTTTCATGGTCCAGAAGTAATCAATTTTAGAGCGTGTTTATTCCTATTGGAGCATTTTTTGGATTTTATCTCAAGGGGGTGAGCTGAAGTTGTGTTATTAACTTGCAATTTGCGCCCTGGGAGGGGGTGGGGCGTAGGGGAGAAGGATTGGCGGTTCGAGAGAACCTGGGGGGGGGAGGACGATCGTCAAAAAAGAGCAATGGGATGGAGGGATTAAACTGTGGCGCTGGGAATTGGCGCGCCCACCCACTTGCTGGATCGCTTCTATACCCAAAGGCAGAGTTTTGGCTACCATTTGCAATCCTTATCCTTTCGGGGTCAAATCCAGCAATAACCCATAGGGAGGCAAAGGGGAGATTTCCTGTAAATCATTGCCAGTTGGTCATTTTATCTGGAGGCAAAGTACCACAACTGTGGGGCGAAATTTTAGGAAAAATTAGGATTTGCCGTGGGAATACTGTGTTAAGGAAACGAAACGATAAAAAAGAGAAGTTGCCTGGAAAAAATATAGGGTAAAAAAACTCTATACCTCGGTCATACTGTAGATTTCGAGCTAAATTCAACCGGATTTTATCCCCGGCGGGGGCATTGTCAATTTCCAAAAAAAGCGCTTTCCTATGTGTTAATGCACTTTGCGGTGGCAACCCTGGGGTTGCGATCGCATTGCCACCAAGAATCACCACCCCACAGGCGCGATCGCGCGGTTTTCTGGCACCGAAGTCAGTTACCTGGATTCCAAACTACCGGAGGATTTAGATGAAAAAACAGCTTGTTATTCTAGCCAGCCTAGGGCTGCTGAGTTCAACCACCCTATTGGGCTGCGCCCAAGGGGGAACCCCGGAAGCCCAGACGGGGAACGTCGAAGCGGTTGGGGAGAGTACCGGGCAAACCGACACCACTTCCACCAGCGCCAGCGGCGAAATGGGAACCCTAAACATCGTAGCCAATGGCGAGGATTTCGTCCGCCAAGGCTTTGTCTCCAAAGATGGCTGGAATATTACCTTTGACCACGTTTATGTCAATCTTGCCGCAATCGACGCTTACCAAACCGATCCCCCCTATGACGCGCAAGCGGGTGGCGAGATTAAAGGGCAAGAAAAAGTCAGCCTCAGCGAAGCGAAAACCGTAGATTTAGCCCAAGGAGATGAAAACGCCGAACCGATTTTAGTGGCGCAAGTGCCCGCGCCTCCCGGACAATACAATGCCCTGTCGTGGAAAATGACAAAAGCCAATTCTGGACCGGCTAGCGGCTATCCGTTGGTGATGATAGGGACGGCGGAAAAAGACGGCGAAACGGTGAATTTCACCCTGAAGCTGGACGAAGAAATGACATTTAGTTGTGGCGAGTTTGTCGGAGACGAACGCAAAGGGTTTGTCAAACCTGGAGACGCCGGCGAGTTGGAGGCGACATTCCACTTCGACCATATTTTTGGCGACGGATCCGCACCGCCGGATGACGAGATCAATACCGGTGCGTTAGGATTTGAGCCACTGGCCAATCTAGCCACCGATGGCGAGGTTAATATGGATATGGGGCAACTGCAGCAAGCACTTTCCGAGTCGGAATATCGCCAACTGCAGGAAATTATGCCCTCTCTGGGACATGTCGGAGAAGGGCATTGTCACCAGTCGGAGTCTGTTTAAGGGGTTTTTGAGTAATGAAGGGCGGATTTATGCAAGCTTGGGGCAAAGGTGGGTGGATCTTGTGCTGCGCCTGTGTGCTGTGGGCGTCAGATGTGGCGTGGCGCGCCCTCCCGGCCCGATCGCATGGGGTGAAGATCGATTATGAAATGACCCAAGCGATCGCGATCGATGCCAAGTTCGATAGCGGCGAACCAATGGCTAATGCCCAAGTGACGGTGTATGCCCCGGAAGACCCCACTGAGCCTTGGTTGCAAGGCACTACCGACAACCAAGGTCGCTTTATCTTCGCCCCGGATCCGGCACAGTGGGGCAATTGGGCGGTGAGGGTTCGCCACGCCGGTCACGGAAATCTGCTCAATATCGCGATCGCGCCACCCGCAGAGGCGGAGGTGGGTGCAGGGGCGCAGGAACCGGAAACTCCCGCGATCGCCGCCCAAGCGGTCAAAGGTAGCACCGGTCTGACGCCCATGCAAACTGGATTAACCATTGCCTCTGGCATTTGGGGCTTCGTGGGCACAGCTCTGTTTTTCTCCCGTCGCCGTCATCACCCGGGGGTCAACCCCGCGAATGAAGAATTCAGCACTGAAAATTGAGAAATCCCCGGATTCTCACTTTGTAGAAAATCGCTTGTTCCTAGGCTCTGCCTGGGAACTCACCCCCCGAGCCTCTGCCTCTTGTATGTCACAATTGATAAACTAAGTCCTATCAGTCGTTTGGTCAATCCTTAAATGCACATTCCCGACGGTATTCTTCCTGCAGGTATTTGCGTGGCCGGTTATGCCACAACCTGCGCCGCTACCTGGTATTCTCTGCGAAAAATCAAGGGAGATAAAAATCCTCAAGCCGAAATTCCCAAAGCTTCTTTACTAACCGCTGCCTTTTTTGTCGCCTCTTGGATTCACATTCCCGTCCCTCCCGCCAGCGTTCATTTAATCCTCAATGGACTGTTAGGCACTGTGTTGGGATATTATGCCTTTCCCGCTATTCTGATTGGGTTATTCTTTCAGGCGGTGATGTTCGGACATGGCGGATTGACCACCTTAGGCGTAAATGCTACCATGATGGGAATTCCTGCATTGCTCGCCTACCAGATTTTTCAACTTCGATTTGTGTTAGGACGCCGGGTGGGAGAATTCGTCACCAGTGCTTTTGCATTTGTCGCCGGTGCTGTGGGATTGGGAATGGCAGCGATCGTCTTTTTTTTCCTCGTCATTTCCACCCTTGAGGGCGGAACCAACGCCGAGACAGAAACCAATGCAATTTACGCTTTAACCCTCGCCCATATTCCGTTAATGGTCATTGAAGGGGCATTTACTGCAATGTTGGTGGCGTTTCTCAAGCGCGTGAAACCAGAACTGATTCGGGGTCAAAGATGAAATTTGGGTTAGACGATTACGCTCATTTAGATTCCCCCCTCCACCGATGGGAACCGCGATGCAAGCTGATTGGTTTGATGGGGTTAATTTTCGCCTTTGCCTTTGTGGAAAATTGGCAGTTAATTCCAGCCATGCTGGGGGTGACGGCGGGCATTTATGCCCTGTCCAAACTGCCCGTCACCTATTGGATGGGGCGGTTGCGCTATCCGGGTTTTTTTCTGATGGGTCTGGTGGTGTTGTTGCCCTTTGTCTCCGGTGAAACCATATGGTTTAAATTGGGGATTTTGTCGGTTTATACCGAGGGAAGTTTGGCGGTAGTGTTGATTGGTTCCCGGTTTTTGGCTATTATGACCTTGGCTTTGGTGTTGTTTGGAACTGCTGAGTTTTTAACCATGCTCAAAGCCATGCGATCGCTGGGTCTTTCTCCGATTTTAGCCGATATGATGTTGTTATTTTATCGCTATTTATTTGAAGTGGGCGATCGCTTGAAAACCATGCAAACTGCCATGCGCTTGCGCGGCTTTCGTCCCAGTACCATAAACCGCCGCACGTTAAGTATTTTCGCCTCCCTCGCCGGCACCCTTTTGGTACAAAGTTACGAACAATCCGAGCGGATTTATCAAGCCATGCGACTGCGCGGTTACGGCGAAGCCGTGGCAACTAACACCCGCTCTCCGGTGCGGAAAGCCGATGCGATCGCTTTGTTATTTATTATAACACTTGCTGCCAGTTTTATTGGAGCAGAATTGTTATTGGTTGCTTGAAAAATCGGGGAATTAATTGGTTTTATCGGGGGAATAACTGGTCGGAGAGGCGGTAGCTTCGCGGAGGCGTAAACCCCAGGGGCAAACCAGTCATAGTTGCGGGTTATTTTGTCCCATATTCCTATTAATGCAAATGAAATCTATCCGTAGCGTTGCGGTAAAGGACAATGGCTAAATCCCGGATAGTTTCTTCGCTTTCTACACTATTGCTAAACTTGTTTTTGGCGGTTTCTAGGCAGAGTTGCATCAGTTCGGAAGAGCGTTCCAAATGGGAGGCGATCGCTTCTTTTTCTTCTGGCGTCCACGGGGTGGAAATGGCGGCAAACTCCTCGATAGTTTGGCGATTTTTTCGCTGGATTTCCTCAGAAAAGCCGGCGGCAACTATCCCCGCCGGTAACGCAAACAATCCAATCCCGATAAACGCCAAGAGTGCGCCGAATAATTTGCCAATTGCCGTCACCGGATAAATATCGCCATATCCCACGGTGGTTAATGTTACCACTCCCCACCACATTGCGGCGGGAATGCTGGGGAATGCTTCCGGTTGCTCTTGACTTTCGGCAAAGAACATGACGCTGGAGGCAAAAATTAATAAAATTGCCACGGTAAATAAGGTCATAATGAGCTGCTGTCGTTTGGAGTTTATTACTCGAACGATGCTTTGCAAGGCTTCTGAGTAGCGAATCAGCTTCAGCAGACGCAAGACGCGAAAGATATTGCTATTTTTGAACAGCAGCATGTGGGGAAAAAGCCAGCGCAAGTAAAAGGGCAAAATGGCGATTAAATCGATAATCGCTAAGGGCGTCATGGCATAGCGCAGTCTGCCCCATACCGGATCGGCGTAGCGAGGATCGGCGGTACAAGACCACAGTTGCAAGAAATAGAGAATTGTAAAGCTGGTAACAGAAAAATATTGGACTTCTTCTACAAACAGGTGGAAATGAGCGGTGATGTAGTCGGAGGTTCCTAAAATAAAGGTGGTGACGTCGAGAATTACTAAACCGCTGACAAACCAATCGTCAAACTGACTGAAAATATCGTTGGGGTCGGAGGATTCTAAAATTTGATACACTCGGGATTTAAGGGATGGACTCATCTGACCTCTGGCTCAGAACGAGAAAAAAATTGACGGTAATATTTGGAAATGGTATCATATCAGATGGAAAAATCGACCCAACCTGGCTTTCCCCCAGGGCAACCCGACAAGGTGACCAACCGGGAAAATCGAAGCGGCAATTCGCCCCAAACGGCGATCGCGATCGCGGGAGTGTGCTTTTCCTATCCCGACAAACCCAATGTTTTGCAGGATGTGAGCCTAACAATTATGGCAGGAGAACGGGTGGGCGCGATCGGGGCCAATGGTGCGGGAAAAACTACCTTATTTTTATCCATTTGCGGCGTATTAACCCCCAACGCAGGAGATATTCGTTTATTCGATAAACCGGTGGTTGCGGGAGAGTTTCGTCCCGAGGTGGGATTGGTGTTTCAAAATCCCAACGATCAATTATTTTGTGCCTCGGTATGGGATGATGTGGCATTTGGTCCTCAAAATATGGGATTATCGGAATCGGAGGTGGAAAACCGCGTCAGCGCTGTATTAGAATTGACCGGAGTCTCCGCCCTGAAAAATCGCGCGCCGCATCATCTATCGGGAGGACAAAAGCGAATGGTGGCGATCGCCGGTGTACTGGCGATGCACCCGCAAGTGGTGATTTACGACGAACCTAGTGCGAATTTGGATTTGCGATCGCGTCGTCGCCTGATCGAATTTTTACAAGCATCCCAAGAAACAGTCCTCATTTCCGCTCACGATTTAGAACTGATTTTGGATGTTTGCGATCGGGTGATTCTCATGGATGAAGGACGTATTATCGCCACCGGCACTCCCGAGGAAATTATGGCAGATACCCAATTAATGGCAGCGCATGGGTTAGAAAAACCCCATTCCCTCACCCCTCATCACCGCAATTCTCGCGGATAGAACAAAAGACCCGCACTCTAGAAGGGTAGGGCTAAAGTCGCACCTAGCCCGCCTACGGGGGCTAATTTGGATACTTTTTCCTGCAAGATTTGCTGGTCGCGAAGTTCCGGAAAAACTCTGTTTATTTCCGGAATTTATTCCCGGCAATTTCTTCCTCTCGGAGAAAAAAAGAAACTGGAATTCAGCGGAATTCGTCGCTATATCCGTCAACGAATTTTCCCCCGGATCCCGAACCCTACCGCAGACGCAGAAAAGCTGGTGTAGGAAGCAGAACTTCTCAGTCTGCTTGCGGATCCACACTTTAACAGATTCACAGGAGGCACATCAATGACTTCTATGACAATTCCGATGAATATCGTTCAGATTGTCATCACCTGGTTGGTGACGGCGGTGAGCTTGTTCTTGATTTCTAAAATTCCGATTGGCGTGGAAATCGATGGGTTCCCAAAAGCCCTGGTTTCCGCTGCGGTTTTTGGATTATTGAATGCATTTCTGTTACCGCTGCTCAAAGGTATCACTCTGTTTAAACTGACCAATACCATCACCTTGGGATTGTGGGCGGTTCTTTTAAACACGATTATCTTTGGGTTAGCAGCTTGGTTAGTTTCCGGGTTTCGCTTGCGCTTGGGAATTCTCAGTGCGGTTCTCGGCGCGATCGCCCTCGGAATTGTTAACTCGATTTTGTTTCACCTGTTAGCATCGCTCAACCTGTAAGGGAATGTTGAGTAACCGCAGGAGTTTGAAGGGTTTAAGAGTTGCTAGCCAGAAGCGATCGCCTTAATTTTCCCTCAAAACAAGGATAGTTGAACGAACTCCGGGCTTTTTTGGGTGCAAGTCTCGGGCGATCGCTTCTTTTTCTCAGAGGAAAAGCACTCCCCTTCATCTATTGATGTTAAAGCTTGTTTCACATTCTGTGCCAACACCCGCGCAAAATTTATCGGCACTGCATTGCCAATTTGCTGTTGAATGTCCCGCTTATTCCTCCCGCAAAACACCCAATCATCCGGGAAGGTTTGCAATCGCGCATATTCTCGATGGGTAAAGGCGCGAATTCGCGATGCTTCAATCCGCCACAACAAAATATTGGGGTTAGAATTGCAGACAGAATCACCGGGCATTTTATTTTTCGGAGAGCGTCGCGCCACCACATTTCCCTGCGCCCATCCCCAAATTGTCGCCGTATCCACCGCCGGAAAAGGCGCATCGAAAGAGCGAATCGGGTACCCATCCGATGCGGTTCTCGATAAGCGAACGGGCAGCACTTCTTCCTCTATATTAACTGGATTTCCCGTTTCTACATGAACTTTACTGTTAAATCCCCATTGTGGATTGTGATTGGGGAGTTGGATGGGGCTTTCTCCCGCTAAATCGTCGATAAATTCTCGAATTGTGGCGATCGCCCCGGGTTGCGGTAAATGATAGTCCGCCGGTGGATTATCTCGAAATCCGATAAAAATAAAACGCCTGCGGGTTTGGGGGACGCCGTAATGACAAACCTTAAATACATCGAAAAAAACTCGATAGCCAATTTGGTTGAGTTCCTTGACAATTTGCTCGGCAAAGGGTAAATTGGTCTCGGGCGATCGCATGGTTCTCAAGTTCAGCACGTTTTCAATTAACACCACCCGAGGCTGGCAAAGCGTGGCGATGCGAATCACTTCTTTATAAAGCAGATTTCGGCGATCGGCTTCTTGACGATTTCCGCCTAGGGAAAATCCCTGACAAGGAACTCCCGCTAATAGCACATCCGGGGCTTCTTTGAGTTGCGGAGAATAACTCCGAACGTCATCTAAAATTATCTTCCATTGCGGACGGTTTTCCCGCAGGGTTTTCACGCACCACGGATTAATATCAATGGCTTCTCGAAGCTGAAATCCCTCTGCTTCAAATCCTAAATCCAGTCCCCCAGCACCGGAAAATAAACTGAGAACGGAATAGCCTGGATTGGAAGCAAGATTGGGCAATAATGATTTGGGTGAATTATTCATGGATAATTTGAATTGTGATTTACGAATTTTTCAAAGCGACAGTCGGCCCACCTATTCCCTTGGCTCTATAGGCGATAAAAGAATGAATCTGGCCTGCTGAAGGGTTAGATTGGTAACGAGGAGTTAGCTGGTTGGTGGTCAAATCGAAGGAATAGCCGATAACAAGGCGATCGGCTTCTACACGAGTCAGTTGTCCCACCACTTCTAGCCTCGAATCGCGGCCATAATACTCGGGTAGAATTAGGGTAATTTGGCGATCTGCTCCTCTAACAAGTCCGTAAGGAGTTGGCGCAATGTACATTTTGCGATCGCGAATTTTTAGGTCGCCGTAACTGCCAAAACCGGTAAAACTTTTATTTTTGTGAACGTACTCGCGATCGGCATTTAAAAAGTCACCATGACAGATGACCAAATCGATGACTGGATACTCATTCTCCGTAGCTGCTGAAGAATAGCTTCCAAAGACATAGTAAATGACTCTACCGTTATGATAGCCAATAGGCACTTGACTATTGCAATCGTAATCTGCCTCTCGACCAGGGAAACCTAGACCTTTAACTTCATATCCTTCCGCCGTTTCAACTAGGGTAAAATCCGGGTAAGAATTGCGGCCTTGTTGCTCGTAGTCAATGGTCGCTTCTTTCAGCCTTTCCTCAAACCAATTTTGAAAGTGAAATTCTTTGTCTTTCCGGCTTACGCGCTGAATTAAAACTTTTTGGGCGATCGCATTATGGCACGCCAGAAAGATGTCCACGCTGCTGTAACTTAGTTGTTGCTGACTCATTTTACATTTTTCTCTAAAAACCCCACTTTATTTGCTCTGCTTGCAGGCTTTCTCCAATATACAGCAATTTAACAGCTCAGGGAATCCCTCCACCTCGCGAACATGCCCGATCGGCGATCGCCCTCAACATTGCACCGGGAAAAATGCAGCAGTGGCGCGAAAAAACATTCCCAGACCTGCGTCTGGGAAAGAAAACCATTCTGCAACCCAATCTAATCTTGTTGGTTGGCAAACTTCTTCGCCCCGAGAATCGAAAGCACAATGGTGCCGCCGAGTAACACCGCAATACTGTACCAGGGAAAATTCTCTAACCCCTGATAAGCAGCAGCACGCAAACCGATACTGGTATAGGTGAGCGGAAGTAAGTAAACCAGACTTTTAAGCGCCGCCGGAAGCTGTGCGGGCTCAAAGAACGTCGCCCCTAAAAATGACATGGGAACGATGATAAAATTATTGTAAATTCCCACACTTTCCAGGGATTTGACGTTCAATCCAACCAGCACGCCCAACCCGGAAAATACGGCGCAATTGAAGAGCAAAACCAGCAAGAATAAGGGGTTGAGAAAGCTCCAAATTTTCCCGGTAAATACAATTGCCACGAGCAAAACCGAACCGGAGGTCATCAACCCGCGCAAAATACCGGCCATCATTTTACCGAGGTACAATGCCAGGGGATGGATTGGTAGCAGTAGCATTTCTTCAAAGTTTTTGGTAAACAGTCTTTCGCCGCAAATGGAAAAGACGGTACCGGCAAAACTAATCGTCATGGAAGACAGAGCAACCATTCCCGGGAGCATGAATTCTAAGTAACTGTTACCCATTGCGGGGCTAATGGTGCTTCCCAACCCCAACCCAAAGGCGAGAATGTAAATTAGTGGCGATACGAGTCCCGATGCGGCAACTTGCACGATCCGCACGCGCAAATCTAGCCAATCTCCCCATAAAACGGTGAGACTATCTTGCCAAATGGTGGACATTGGCGAGGGGTTGGCGGTGGGGTTGGTGAATTGGGAGGTTAAAGATTCCACGATGTCTGTTTCAAAATAGGGTTCGGTTATTTTTTTCTTTGCGGTTTGTAATGTATCATTTTTTGGCCAATATAGTATTGTGAATTTGCAATCTGCGGCGGAAAATTGTTGCCGGAACCGATTGACAAAAAAAGGGGCAGCGGGTATAATGAATGAAGCGGATGGGTCAGGCAGGAGAATTATGCAATGCACAAATTGCTTTGCCGGAGCTGTAGGGTAAGCAACTCGTTGCCCAGCCTACCCGTGAAAGCGCACCAGCAACGCCAGTGGAATTAAGGCAATTCGATGAGTTTGTTTTTGGAGGACAAACCGGACTTAATGGTAATTTGAGATTTAGGCACATTGAAGCGTTTGGACAACAGTTTAATTAACTCGGCATTAGCCTTGCCATCCACTGGGGGAGATTTGAGACGGATTGTCAGAGTGCCATCGGGTTCTTCGGAGATATTTTGTTGTTTGGAATTGGGTTTAACTTTAACGTTTAATAGGGGCATAATTAACCGATCGCGGTAAGATTAAGCCGATCCAATGCCCTACGAGCGGCGGTCAAATCGTAAGGAATCGGGGGTTTCAGGGGACGATAATCCTTGGGGTGGGGGGAACCCTGTCGCAGGACCGCATTAACCATCAAACAAGGTTCGTCGTTTAAATTAATCGCGCTGTGAACCACGCCGGGAGGAATGGTGACCACCTTGCCACAGCGATCGCTTAGGGGAATGTACTGATATCGGCGATTCTGCAATACTACTAACACAAAACTGCCGCGCACCACCAGCAGTTGATCTGTTTGAAAGCGATGCACGAATAAATCTTCCACGGCGCGCGATCGCACCTGAACTAACATCGTCTCGTGACTCGAGTGCGGGGTATAAAACTCCGTAGTGCCCGAAGTCATCGATTCCAGATGGCGGATTTCAATTTGCGTATTTAAAGCCATATTTAAGAGTCCTCTTCACAGATAAGTGGCGCTATATCATCTATTATTAACAAATTTTTATTAAACTTTTGTAAAGTTAATAACCGTAATGACAAAAATATGGTATAGGAGACTGCATTTAGCCGAGAATCTTCAGAAAGTAGTAGGCAAAACCGCCAGCAAATGCTAAGTTCAGGAGAAATCAACTCGGCCACATTCTTTTAAAAAACAAGGGATGACGTCCCATGAGCCAAAATAGGGATCCCAAACGCCGCCCCGACGGGTTTCAGATTAGCGTGCGGTTTGGAGTCGGGGGGCTAGTAGGCACCTTCATTGCCATATTTTTCGTATGGGATGGGATGACCATTGGCGGTGCGCTGTTGACGATCGCGATTCTTGCATTGAGTTGCGGCATACTATCTGCCCTGGTAGGCGATCGCTTTTGGAGAATGCTCGCCTCTTGGTGGAACTGGTTTTGAGCCAATTCCCCCGGGAAAATCCGCCGCAAAAAAACCGCCCCAGGGTCAGCTAGGGCGTGGGTAGAACGTTAAAGCCAATCGGCACAGAACCGGGGAGAGGGTGGGAGGAAGACAGCTAAACCTCAGCCATTTCCCGGTGTTCGATTTTCGTGCCCAAAACAGCAGAGAAACTCAGCCAACCAAGCCGGATGAGCCGGCCAAGCCGGGGCCGTCACCAGATTGCCATCCACCACCGCGCGATCGACCGGCGTTTCCACATACTCGCCCCCAGCCAGAGAGACCTCCGGACCGCAAGCCGGATAAGCCGTGCAGCGTTTGCCTTGGAGGACTCCCGCCGCCGCCAACAGTTGCAACCCGTGACAGATGGCCGCGATCGGCTTATTTGCATCAGCAAAATGGCGAGTCATGTCCAGGACCTTTTGATTGAGGCGAAGGTATTCCGGGGCGCGACCGCCAGGGATAACCAAAGCATCGTAACGCGCCGGATCCACCGCATCGAAGGTCGCATTCAGGGCAAAATTGTGACCCGGTTTTTCGCTATAGGTCTGGTCGCCCTCAAAATCGTGAACCGCAGTGCGAACCAGATCCCCTGCCTTCTTGTCGGGGCAGACCGCATCCACCGTATGGCCCACCATTTGTAGGGCTTGGAAGGGAACCATCACCTCATAATCTTCCACAAAATCCCCGACTATCATTAGAATGAGTTTTTCAGCCATATTTATCCCTCCGAATGAATGTAAGGCCATTGCAGATACAACAAAGCTGACTTACCGGGGGGCAAGTCAGCCTGCTCTATTTTAAAGTTGTCCGTGGTAGAGATGGGAACGAGTCCCTGGGCGAACGGCAAAGGGTTTAGAAACCGTTGCGACCCCAAACCACCATCGTAATCGAGAAAGTGAACACAGCCAGAATAGCGGCCCAACCCACACTGAGAATATCCATAGTTGCGATCTTTGAGTGAATGATAACTAGCGATTTTCAACTTTTAATGATAGGTCAAAGTGGCGCGCAGTTCACCCAAGCAGAGGCAATTGAGGGAAAGGCGGGGAGAAGCAGATACCTTCTGGAGGAGCGATCGCACTGGTCACAGAGGGCAGATGTAGGGGAACATAGAGCAACAGGCCAGTTTTAACCGAAACCAGGATTTTGCCACAGAGCCTGTCAAAATAGAAACATCTCCAGAGGTAAAAACCCTTACCCATGAAACGATCGACATTCCATTAGCCCGCATTGTAGATGGTTGACCAAACACTTTCAACTTTTTTTACCCGTCGGGATGGATGCTATTGCGCTCAGTACCCTAAACCGTATTGACCATGACAAAGATTTTAGTGATTGAAGACGAAGACTCCGTGCGCTCCAATATCATGGAACTGCTCGATGCAGAGGATTTCGATGCGATTGAAGCAGACAATGGCCGTTATGGGGTGCAGCTTGCCCGGGAAGAGAGTCCCGATTTAATTTTATGCGACGTAATGATGCCGCAATTAGATGGCTACGGCGTCCTCAGTGAATTGAGAAAGGATCCGGTGACGGCGATTATCCCGTTTATTTTTCTCACCGCCAAAGCCAGTCGAACCGACTGGCGACAAGGAATGGAGTTAGGGGCAGATGATTATTTAACCAAGCCATTTAGTCGAGACGAGCTGCTGTGTGCGATCGCCACCCGGTTGAAGAAACAAAACGCCGTAGAGCAACGCTATAGCTCAAGGACCAAAGAACTCGAAGCGCAGCTCAACCAGTTGCTCAACACCGACGAAATCACCGGACTACCGAACCAGCGGCAATTGCGATCGCGATTGCACCAGATCGCAGAGGAATTTGCCCGGAATGGGGATCGGGATAAACTGGTGCCGATTGTTTGCGTGGACATCGATCGGTTCAATCGAATCAACGAAAGCTTAGGGCCGAGCAACGGCGATCGCTTATTGCGGGCGATCGCCTCGCGACTCGCCACTTGCATCGGTAGCGAAGACTTTATCGCCCGCTTGAGTGCGGATCAATTTGCCTTAATTTTGAACCCGGTGGAGAGAGAGGACGCGGCTGCCAATATTCCCCAGATTCTACTCAATAGTTTATCCATCCCGTTTATTATTAACGGCCAAGAAATATTTCTCAGTGCCAGTATTGGCATTAGCCTGTATCCTCGAGATGGCACCGAGATCGACACCCCGATCGCCCATGCCGAAACCGCCATGTTTGCCGCCAGAGAGCAAGGCGGGAATCAATATGAATTTTACAGACCGCAGCTACAGATTTCTGCTCCCGAAAGACTCACCCTCGAGACCAACTTGCGATATGCGATCGAACGAGAAGAATTTGAGGTGTACTATCAGCCCCAGGTGAATTTGAGCAGCGGGCAGATTATTGGTGCAGAAGCCTTAGTGCGCTGGCAGCATCCCGAACGCGGCATCATTTCCCCGGCGTCATTTATTCCCCTCGCCGAAGAAACCGGATTGATTATTCCCTTGGGAGAGTGGGTGCTAAAAACCGCGTGCTTGCAAGCCAAAGCGTGGCGCGATACCGGCTTCGATCCCCTGCGAATTGCAGTAAACCTCAGCGGTCGGCAATTCAGCCAGTCCCAGCTCAAACAGCGTTTAATCGAGATATTAGAGCAGACCGAACTCGAAGCGCAATGGTTGGAATTAGAATTAACCGAAACGATGGTGGTGCAAAACATCGATGCCACCATTGCCCGGTTTCAGGAAATCCGCGAGTTGGGGATACAGGTCTCCATTGACGATTTTGGCACGGGATATTCGTCCTTAAGTTATTTGCAAAAACTGCCCTTTGATACGTTGAAAATCGATCGCTGCTTCGTGCGCGAATTAAGCAGCAACCCGAAAAATGCGGCCTTGACCGAAGCGATTTTGCAAATGGCGCGATCGCTAAATTTGCAAACCATCGCCGAAGGGGTAGAAACCGACACCGAACTGAAGTTTCTGTGCGAACATCACTGTAACGCCATGCAAGGCTATTTATATAGCAGACCTTTACCGGCTCAGGAGTTTCAAAAGTTATTGGATGGTGGGAAGCGCTTGCCGATTCCGTGATGCACTCCCAAGGGTACTGGGGCTTTTGCTGCGCCGCGAGTGCGGCGAGTTCGGGAGAGATCATTCAATGTTGGCAATTTTTGTCGCTTCCCTTGCCCCGGAGGTTGGGGTGGCCTCCGGTGGTGTCAGACCCCAATGGCCCTCATCGATCGCCTTGAGATCCGAGGGTGGATGTACCTCCTTGAGGTCTCCAAATTTGTAGTGTTGAGGTCATTCGCGATCGCCCGAAAGCAGGGAACAGATTACAGTAAAAAAAGTAAAAAGAGAAGTCTTGTCTGAGAAGGGCGGTTATCCTCACCCTGTTATTAGTCAACCGGAGCAAACGCCATGAAAACCATTTTGGTCATTGAAGACGAACAAGCCGTGTTAACCAATATTTTAGAAATCCTCGAAGGCGGAGGGTTTCAAGGGATTGGAGCCGAAAATGGTGCCATCGGCATAGAACTGGCGAAGAAACATTTGCCAGATTTGATTTTATGCGACATTATGATGCCCGGACTCGACGGGCACGAGGTCTTGGCCAAACTGCGCGAAGAATCGGTGACGGCGACGATTCCGTTTATTTTTCTTACTGCAAAAGCCGAACAAACAGATTTACGTCAGGGAATGAATTTAGGAGCTGATGATTATATCACTAAACCGTTTCGACGTAAAGAACTGCTCGAAGCGATCGACTCTCGGTTGGTGAAAAAAGCGCTCGTTATGCAGCAGTACGAGAGCCAGCGCCAACGCGCCGAGGGACTACAGAGCAAAATGCACGAACTCGAGCAATTGAATAATACGAAAGAGGAACTGTTGAAAAAGCTGATCGAAGACTTGCGAAATCCTCTTTCTAAGATTAATCTGGCCATTCACATGCTAAAAAGCACGCCCACGGATGTTTCGCGCGATCGCTATTTAGAGATTTTGCAGGAAGAATTCGATCGGGAGATTAATCTGATCAATCAAGTGTCGGAATTGCAGGATTTACTGACGGTAGAGAATTTTAAACTGTTACGTCAGTTTAATTTAATTACCGGCCAGAGAAAAGATGGGTCAAAGGCTCCGTAACCCTGGCAATGCTTGCTGGGGAATAGGGAAAAGGATATCCGAGGAAAATAAAATGCTAATATCGAGAGAACACCGTCTAAACCGAGGAGAAGATTGCAGCAAAATAATTTTTTTGCGAATCGCCTAAATCACTTCCCGTCAATCCAGGTTCTCGAAGGCATGGCAAATATCGAGCGTTCGAACGAGGAATGAATATGAAAAAAATTTTAGTGATAGAAGACGAAGAATTAGTCCGAAACAACATTTTAGAGATTTTAGACACGGTTGATTTTGTGGCGATTGGCGCTCCAAACGGTCACCTGGGAGTGCAATTAGCCCAGCAACAGGTTCCCGATTTGATTCTGTGCGACGTGATGATGCCAGAACTGGATGGATATGGCGTACTGAGTGCAGTGCGAAATAATCCGGCAACGGCAACGATCCCGTTTATTTTTCTCACGGCAAAAGGGGAAAAAACCGACATTCGCGAAGGGATGAACCAAGGCGCGGATGATTATTTAACCAAACCGTTTCGGCGGAAAGAATTGCTGGGAGCCATTGAAGCCAGACTGGCAAAACATGCCGCCATGTATGGGGGATATGCGCGGGAAAAAAACCGCTTAATGGCCTCTTTGCAACAGGTGGAAGCGCAGCTCAATACAGCGATTCATTATGATGGACTGACTCAACTTCCGAATCAACTGTTGCTGCGAGAGCAATTTTATCAGATTCGCGATCGCGCGGCAGCTAAAAATCAGACAATTCCGATTTTGGTGATTGGGTTAGACCGATTTAGTCGGATCAATAAAACCGTGGGTCCAGGGGACGCCGATCGCCTGTTGCAACAAGTGGCAGAACGGTTACTCCAGTGCTTGGGAGAAACCGATATAGTAGCGCGATTGAATGCCGATCGATTTGGGATTATTCTCGGTTCGGCAACCCCGAAGCCAACCCAGAGCGATCGCCCTTTGTCCCCGGAAAATTCCTCCTTACCGCTCGCCCAAACTCTCCTCGAGACCATCGCGCAACCCTTTCGCCTAGATGGTCACGAAATCTTTCTCACTGCCAGCATCGGCATTAGTCGTTATCCCCAGGATGGCGATGGCATCGATCCGTTGATGAAAAATGCCAATGTTGCCATGTCCCATGCCAAGCAACTCGGCGGCAATCAATATCAGTTTTACACCCGCGAGATCGAAACCTCCCAACTCGAAGATCTGATTTTGGAAGCGAATCTGCGCTATGGGTTAGAACGCTCTGAATTTGTGGTGTACTATCAACCGGTGGTGTCTTTAGAAACCGGCAAAATTGTCAGTGCAGAAGCGTTGGTTCGTTGGCAGCATCCGGAAAAAGGACTCATTTCTCCGGGAAAATTTATTCCTTTAGCTGAGGAAACTGGCTTAATTATGCCCCTAGGGGAATTGGTGTTACGAACTGCCTGCGAACAAGTCCGACGCTGGCAAAGCGCTGGGTTGCCATCGGTGCGAATTGCTGTAAACCTTTCCTTACGACAGTTCAATTTACCGGATTTCAGCCAAAACTTGGCGCGAATTGTCCGAGAAATTGACTTAGATCCAAGGTGGCTGGAATTAGAACTAACGGAAACCATATTGGTGCAAAATGTGGCAGAAACAATAGAGAAATTGAAAAAATTAAAAGCCTTGGGATTTTCGATTAGTCTGGATGATTTTGGCACGGGATATTCTTCGTTAAGTTACTTGCAGCAATTTCCATTTGATACGTTAAAGATTGACCGCTGCTTCGTGCAAAATATTCCGAGAAATTCTACCAATACGGCGCTGACGAATGCGATTATCCAAATGGCGCATTGTTTAAATTTGAAAGTGATAGCAGAGGGAGTGGAAACCGAACCAGAACTGGCTTACTTGTGCGAGAAAAATTGCGACAAAATGCAAGGGTATTTGTTTAGCCGTCCCGTGAGTGCGGCGGAATTTGAAGCCATGCTGGCCAACGGCGATCGCATGGCGGTGATTCCCGTACAATCGAGATAGTGGAACCTCGCCGCGATCGCGATCGCCCTGGCAAAGCACTGCTGTGAATTGTGCTGTGAAAAGCAAGGAAGGAGGCTCTCAATTTAGCCGCAAACGCTCGAAAACCGGGAAGTAATTGTTCAAACGGGCGATCGCGATCGCGATCGCCTCGGCTAGCAAAAACGGCGCGAGTTGCCCGCCAAATCACTTTACAGGCGTCATTAAAGGACGGTTAACCATGACAAAGATTCTTGTCATCGAAGATGAAAAATCTGTTCGCTACAATCTGGTAGAAATGCTGATAGCAGAGGAGTTTGCAGCGATCGGCGCGCCGAATGGTCGAGTCGGGGTAGATTTGGCAAAAAAAGAACAGCCAAATCTAATCATTTGTGACATAATGATGCCGCAGATGGATGGTTACAGCGTACTCATAGAGTTGCGCGAAGATCCGAATACTGCTAAAATACCCTTTATTTTTCTAACGGCGAAAGCAGACCGAAGCGATCTGCGTCTGGGAATGGAACTGGGTGCAGATGATTATCTGACCAAACCCTTTACCCGAGATGAACTGGTCGCCGCGATCGCCATTAGACTGGAAAAGCATGCCGCCATGTTACAAGAATACCAAACCGAGCAACGCAGAACCCAGGCGCTGCAAAAACAAATGCAGGAATTGCGGCAGATTCTCGACACCAAAGAGGACTTATTGCAAAAACTCTCTCAGGAGTTGCGCGATCCCCTTTCCAATATTAACATGGCGATTCACATGCTCAAAAACTCACCAGAAGGGGAAGCGCGAGAGCGATACTTGCAGGTTTTGCAACAAGAATGCGCCAGAGAAATTGCCCTACTCAATCAAGTGTCTAACCTGCAAAACTTTCTCTCCCCAGAAAATGCAAGGTTGTTGCGTAAACTAAATTTAATTAACCGGAAAAACAATGAAGAAAATTCTAGTAATTGAAGACGAAACAGCAGTTCGAGAAAACCTAGTAGACCTGTTGGACGCGGAAGACTTTGATGCGATCGCAGCCGAAAACGGTCACCAGGGGATTCAAGTGGCAACCGAAGAAGTGCCCGATTTAATCGTCTGCGATGTAATGATGCCCGAAATCGATGGCTATGGCGTCTTGACCGAATTGCGAAAAAATCCACAAACCGCAACGATTCCGTTTATTTTTCTCACCGCTAAAGCAGATAAATCCGACACCCGCAAAGGCATGGAACTCGGGGCAGATGATTATCTAACCAAGCCGTTTAGCCGGGAAGAACTGCTTGCCGCGATCGCTACTCGCATCCAAAAACAAGAAGTCAGCGAAAAAAATACGCAAAAAAAACTCGAAGAGTTAAGCAGTAACATCGCTCACGCTCTCCCCCATGAATTGCGAACGCCGCTCAATGGCATCCTGGGCTATTCTCAACTGCTGTTCGATGAGTTTGAAGACCTGGAAAAACCAGAAATCCAAACCATGTTACTGGATATCCAGTCTTCGGCAAAACGGTTAAATCGACTGATTCAAAATTATTTGCTCTATGCCGAACTCGAACTCGCCGCTCATCAACCGCAACGGATGGACGTTCTGCGTCAAGATGCAATGAGTTCCGCCCGCAGCACCATTTCCGCTAGCGCGCAACGGAAAGCACAACAAGCAAAGCGCGAAAGTGACCTACAACTGGACCTGGAAGAGGCGACTTTGGCAATTTCCGAGATTCACCTGCACAAAATTGTGGAAGAATTAGTGGATAATGCATGCAAGTATTCTGAAAGCGGAACCCCGATCGCCGTTTGCGGTAGCACCAGCGGCACCCATTCTTATACCCTGACGGTGATGGACAAAGGGCGGGGCATGACTCGCGAACAAATCGCCAATCACGGGGCATATATGCAATTCGAGCGCAAAATCTACGAACAACAAGGATCCGGACTCGGGATCGCGATCGGCAAACGTCTTGCCGAATTATACAGCGGCAAACTCACCATCGAAAGCATTCCCGAAGAAGAAACCACCGTGTTTGTGGTGCTGCCTATTTACCAAGCGGATTAAACCGATGAGGGGGCAAGTGGACAAAGATACCAGGGGAAAGTTGAAACAATCCACAAAATCCACCGTTAAAACCTAAAAACTTTCTCAATTCCTGGGTTCTGAGTTCTCAATTGTTATACCCCCCTCTCGATCGCTTGCTCTGGGTGGTTCGCGTCTCCCGCACCCGCTTTACAAGGGGGATCTCCAAACCGGCGATCGCCCCCGACGCCTTAACCTGTAGCTTCACTCCCTTGATTAACCTCCCCCGGCGACCCTTTGGAACAAGATGGCGATCGCAGCTCAAAACATCTCTGAGTGCAACTACAGGATTGCTCGCAGCAATTCATTCCCGATCCTTTTTTTGGTTCTTTGTCTGATGAGCTGTTCCCCATCGTAGTCATTTAAACGCAGGAAGTACGGATCGTGGCCAATCAACAAATTTTAGTGGTTGAAGATGAGCAGATCCAGGCGCTCGAACTTCAAAAAATGTTAGAAAACTTGGGATATCAAGTGCCGATCGCTGTCACCTCCGGAGAAGCGGCAATTGCAGCAGCAAAAGATCGTCAACTCGATGTGGTGTTGATCGATCTGAATTTATCCGGAACAATAAATGGGGTCAGTGCTGCCAAACAAATCCGCGATCGCTTCAATATTCCGGTGGTTTATTTAACAGAATCTAGTGATGAAGAAACCTTACAGCGCGCTAAGCTGACCACTCCTTTCGGCTATTTAGTTAAACCTTTAGAAGCCAACTATCTTAAAACTACTATCGAGATGGCCATTTATCGCCATCAACTCGAACAAGAATTAAAACAAAGTCAGCAATGGTTTGCTACCACTTTGCACTCCATTGGCGAGGCGGTTATTGCCACTGACGCTGGCGGAATTATCCGTTTTATTAATCCCGTTGCCGAATCGATTACCGGCTGGAGGCGATCGCAAGCTCTGGGAAAAGATGTTTCAGAAGTCTTTTGCATTGTCAATCCCTCAGCTCATCTTCCTTACCCAGAAGCGCCCGGTAAACACAATTTGCAGCTAGCAGAAGGCAACGAAATCTCCCTCGAAAATATTGACGAGCCTTCACCGGTCGATCGCGGGTGGACAGCCAGTTGCGATCGCCTACTGATTGCTAAAGACGGACGTCAAATTCCCATTGACGATACTGTAGCCCCGATTAATGACGAAAATAATAAAATTATTGGCGCGGTTTATGTCTTTCGCGATATCAGTGCCCGCCAGCAAACCGAAGCCCTAGAAAAAGAAAGAATCCGCCTGGAAACTGAAATCAAAGAACGCTCCTTAGCTGAAGCCGAAATCCGCCGCTCTTTAGAACTGGAAAAGGAACTGAGCGAATTAAAAAGCCGCTTGATTACCACCATTTCCCATGAATTTCGCACCCCGATGAGCGTGATTTTATCATCCAGCGAATTACTCCAAGTTTACGGCGATGGATGGCAGGAGGAAAAAAAGCAAACTCATTTTAATCGGATAGAAACCGCTATAGAATACATGACCGCTTTGGTGGAAGATATCATGTTGGTCGGTGAGGCGCAAAGCGGAAAACTGAGGTTTAACCCCACCCCGGTGGAGTTAGTGGGATTTTGCACCCAGCTCATCGAAGAAATGAACAGCACCAAGAGCGATCGCCATCACATTCAGTGGATCTGCGATCGCCAGGCGATCGAGGTCATTCTCGATCCGAAATTACTGCGCCAAATCCTCAAAAACCTCCTTTCTAATGCCATTAAATATTCCCCCGACGGCGGCGAAATCAAGCTAGAACTCACCTGTCATCCCTCGAATACCCCATTGGTAAACACGCAAAATGCCCCGTCTCTCCTGGCAATTTTCCGCATTCAAGACCCGGGCATTGGCATTCCTAAAGTAGAGACGCAACACCTGTTCGAGTCTTTCCAACGCGCTACCAATGTGGGCACCATTCGCGGCACCGGTCTGGGATTGGCAATCGTACAAAAATGCGTTCAACTACACGGCGGACAAGTGGAACTCGAAAGCGAACTCGGTATCGGTACCACCGTTACCGTCAAACTGCCCATCGATGTCTACCAAGGCGATTAAGCGGGTTGTTAATGACCAATGACCAATACCATCTGATGTTATGAAAAAAATCTCCTTTGAATCGATAATGAAAACCGGGCGAGAAAAAATCATTGGGGTACGAAAATTTTTGGGCGATCGCCCCTTCTCGAAAATGAACTACACGCCTTATTTATTTTTACTTCCCGCCGGGATAATCCTAACTTTCACGGTATTTTGGCCTGCATTACAAGCTTTTTACCTGAGTTTCACGCAATATGAATACGACCTTACCCAACCGCCGACCTGGGTGGGACTGGCCAACCTGCGGCGTTTGTTGAGCGATCGCCTGTTTTGGGAAACGCTTCGCAACACCTTAGTTTATCTGGTTTTTGTAGTTCCCTTGTTGGTGGTTTTACCCCTTGGACTCGCTATTTTAGTCAACCAAAAATTGCGCGGCATTAGTGCGTTTAGAGCCGCGTTTTACACCCCAGTGGTGATTTCGATGGTGGTAGCGGGAATTGCGTGGAAATGGCTTTATGCCGACAATGGACTATTCAATCAACTGCTACGAGGAATTGGTTTAGTCAGTGAAGGAGAGGGAATTGGCTGGTTAACCAGTCCCGACCTTGCCTTATTTAGCGTAATGACCGTTACGGTGTGGAAAGGATTGGGATATTACATGATGATTTATTTAGCGGGGTTGCAATCGATTAGTCCAGAGCTGTATGAAGCAGCAGAACTCGACGGTTCCGATGGCATTCGCAAGCATTGGGATATTACAGTGCCTTTGATGCGTCCGTATTTGCTCCTCGTGGCGGTGATTTCGTCCATTGCGGCAACGAAAGTGTTTGAAGAAGTGTACGTGATGACCCAAGGCGGGCCGCTGAATAGTTCTAAAACAATTGTTTATTATTTATATGAAAAAGCATTCCAAGAGTTAGAAATTGGCTATGCTTGTAGCATTGGCATGGTGTTGTTTGTCATTATTTTATCCTTGTCGATTGTCCGACTGAGCGTTAAAAGTTGAGGATGAAAGCCACGGGATGGATATTTAACCAATTGTCCACAGCAAAAACTGCCAGTGGGGGAAACCACTGGCAGTTTTGACAGATGTGAAAGAAAAATGGATCTGAGGAGAGTCGAACTCCTGTCCGATTTTGCTATTCGCCGATCGCTCGTTCACAAGCTTAGCTCATTTAATCCCATGAGTGAGAATTCATCCTTTGTCCCGGATGAGGGAATTCCGAATGAACGCTTAGCTAGCACTACATCGGAAAACTCGTGCTAGAGCATCCGTTGGGGTTTTGTCCGCAATTCTTAACGGAGTCAAATTGCAGACCGCTCGAATCTGTGAGAGAGTTTTAGACAGTAACGGTGAGTGTCTGACGAGCGAAAGGAACGATGTTGTTCGCAGTTACTTTGGTTTTGAGTCTGAGATTTACGAGAGAAGACTCGCTCTCGGCCTGGGTCACGATGTCGCTTTCACAAAACCGTCGAAACCATTTCAGGCCCACTGACTATGATGCCGCGAATCGCGATTGACAACCGCCGGGAAGCCGTAATTTTCAAGTAGAGTTTTCCCGGAAGTTTGACCCAATGGGATTGCGATCGCACCCCAAGCACTGACAGTGGATTATTTCAGTATCGGATCCAAGCGAGCAATTGTTGAAGTGGGTTAAAGTGAATTGGCGATCGCGCGAGGCGTCGCTGTCACTCTCCCCGCCACCCCCGCACCTCGGTTTCCGCCTCCTAAAATCGGACTAATTTTTTCATCGATTCCGGCGAACTTGATATTAAAAGCGCAATTGGTACTCAAACAAAGCGCGGTGGTTGTCATCAAAATCCGTAGCGCCGCGCAGAATCACCTCATCATTAATCCGATAGCGGACACTAAAATCCGTGGGTCTTTCATCCACCAGAACTCGTTCCACAGAAACCGAGAAATTAGAAGTAATATCGACCCCAGCTTTCACCTCTAAAGCCAACTGCTCGAAACTGCCGCGATCGACGATCGCAGGCCCGAGACGAAATTCGCTTAACCCCAGAGCATTGGCGATCGAATTTTGCACATCCAACAGCAGAGTATTCCCGGCAATATTCGCCAGTGCCAAGGTAGTATTTCCCTGACCAAACGTATTGACAAACCCACCACCAATCAGCGCCACAATTTCCTGTTCGCTGCGCGCCGGGGAACTGCTCAGCTCCAGATTTTGCTCCAACTGAGAGGCCCTTCCTTCCACCGAAGCAATCACCCGAATCGTTTCCCCATCGCCGATCGTGGTCTCGATGGGGTCATTCACCTCACTCTGGGACGCCACCGAGACCAAATTAGTATTTCGCACTTCCGGCACGTTTGCCACCAATCGCACGTCCAAATATGGATTCAACGTCCCCGTAAACACCGCCACATTTTCCGCATCTCGAGCCAATCGGAACTGAGTGGTAAACAAATTCACCAATCCGCGATCCAAACGAATCGTTCCTTGCGGGCGCGGATCGTCGATAAACCCATTAATCGTTAAATCCCCACTGGCCACAAACTGCAACAAGGGCGGACTGCTAATCTTCAAATCCTCTCCGAGAACCACCCGCAAACCGTCATACTCCACCCCGAATTGCTCCTCATCCCCTGCCCCAGGTGCTCCATTTGCCGCTGCTTGACCGGAGGGGTCGCTGGGCAGCAACACGGTGCCATCAGACAGCAGAATTTCGCCACCCAAATCCGGTTCTAGGGCCGTGCCGGTAATCGCGATCTGCCCGTCCACACCGCCTTCATATAACCCTTTTAAATTCAGCCTTAACTCATCCAAGCGCACAGTTAGCGGATTCTCCACCTGGGATGTGGGGGTATCGATCGGCAACACTCCTTGCGCCAATACCTCACCTTCACGAAACTCGCCCCGGATGCCCTCCACCACGATCCGATCGCGCTCAAACTGCGCCGTCCCCGTGACATTTGTCAGCGGTTCCGGGAGTGCCTGGGCGTCAATTGTCGCATTAGCGATCGCCGCACTTCCCGTGGCGACCAAATCCTCAATGACCCCTGCCTCCGGATCCAACCGCCCCTGCGCCTGAAACTCCACCGTTGCGCTACCCTCCACCCATTCCACCTGCTGTCCGGTGGCCACATCAATCAAACTCAACCCATCATCCTCGATATCCACGCTCAAACTAAACTCATCATTCCCCGGCGTCGGCGGAAGAGGCACGCTGGCACTCACCCGCAAATCCTCCGGTGCGATACTGCTAAAATTCAACCGAGAGCGATCGTAACTAAACGCCCCGCGCAATCCGGGAATCTCCTCCCCATTCACCGTGCCATTATCCAACCAAACTTCTCCGCGCGACTGGGGATTTTCCACACTTCCCGCCAGAGTCGCCCGTAAATTCACCAACCCTTCCACATCAAAATTATCCGGCAATTCCACAAAATTGCGAATCAAATCCACCGCCAAATTTTCCACCCGCAATTGTCCCGACTGATTTTCTCCCCCGATCGCACCGCTAAACGAAATCAAACTCTCCTCCGTGCGAATTCGCGCAGGGAGCAACGTCACCACCCCATTGGCAAAACTGCCACGGACGATCGCCTCCTCAATATCAACAACCCGCCCCTCGCGCAATACCACGCGATCGCCCACCACCGCCTGATAGGGGCGTTGCGTAAACCACTGCAAGCCATCGCTAACAATATCAAAATTCGCCTCCACTCCGGTTTGCGCCGTACCGGCAAAAGTAATCTCCCCATCAAACTCGCCGCGCACCTTAATAATCTCCGGCACCCCCGGTTGGCGAGCGATCGCCGCCTGCTGCTGCACCAAGGTCGCGATTTCCGACAACCGCCGTAACTGCGTCAGCAAGCGTTCCCCGGGCAATCCCACCGAAATCAAATCCAACTGCTCCGACCCCGCATAATCCGGTGGCGTCAACCCCCGCTGCGCGTCTTCCACAGTAAATAACTGTAGTGCCTGCAACACATCCTGGACCCGACCTTCCACCACCTCAATTTGCCCTTCAAAGCTGGGATTTTCCGCCAACACGGCGCGCGCTGCCAACCGATACTCACTTTCGCCCAAACGCAACAGCGCCTCATCCACCACCACCAGGCCCTCATCGTAGGCCACTTCTGCCACAAAGCGCTCGGCGTCAATATACCCCACCCTCGGACCGGCCACCGCAATGTTTGCTCGTCCTGCATTCCGGGCCAAATCGTACTCCCCACTGCTGTAAATCGCACCCCCCACCGGTCCGGGGGGCAAGTCAAACGCCAGATTGGCAATTCCCAACGGGAACTCCTCCACCACAAAACGCAGCACTTGGTTCTCCACCGTCCCTCGGGCCAAAGTATCCCCCCGTCGCAGCAAGAACGATTCCGGGAAAAAGCGATCGTCCAATGTCACCGCGATCGCATCCATATCCCCCCGCAAATCAATCTCCACCCCTTGTGCCGTATTCACCCGCACCGGACCACTTATCAGCGGCTCAAAATCCAACGTCGCCACCTGCAAATCCGCCAACCGCATCTCCCCGGTCGCCGTCACTGCAAACGGCAAAGGCGAATCCGGATCCGGCGTCGCGGTCCCGCGCACTTGCCCCGCAAAGGATACCGCACCCGCCAAATACGGCGGTGGCGGCACCTCATCCCCCTCCCTAGCGGCAACTTGCGGCAAATTCTCCACCGGTAACGGCAACCCCGCCAAATTAAACTCATCTAGCGCCACATCGAAATTAAATCCCCTCACCTGCGGCGCTTGTTCCCCCCTCACATCCACAAACACCGTGCCGCTGGCATTCAACCCCGGCGCATCGAGCTGCGTGACCTGCAAATTATCCCCATTCCAGCGAAAAGCCGTCCGCAAGGGCGATATACTCGAGGCAAACGGCGACAAAGCCGATTCCGGATCCGGATCCGCCAAAATCAACCGAGCCTCACCCCCCGCTCTCACCTCCGCCAGGGCAAACGATTCCGCCGTGCCCGAAACCCGCACCGTGCCTTCGGAGAGTGCCAGAGGTTCCGACAAAGCCGGCACCAAGGGATTGAGGGGCAAGTTTGACGTGCGAACCGTGGCTTGCCACGCCCCATCATTCCACCCGAAATCCGTCGTCACCGGCGCGCCCGCCACCTGCAATCGCGCCTCTCCCCTGGCATCCAACCCCTGGGGAGAGAGATTCGCGATATCTCCCGCCACCACTGCTTCCGCATCGGCTAACTCCACCTGCACCGGCAAATCCGCAGCCAGTTGATTCCCATCCAATCCGGACGCATATACAAACGCTCTCAAGTCGCCATTATTTAACGTGCCGTCCCCGCGAATTTCGCCTCCAGCCAGCCCCAATTGCACGTCAGCTTCGGCATATATATCCTCGATATTCGCTGATGTGAGACTTCCCGCCAGATTCACCCGAGCGCCAGAAACCCGGAGCGGATTTTCCCTTTGTGAGATTACCGTCAGCTCGTCCGCCAACAGGGTGGCCTGAAACGCCCCATCATCCAGAGACCCGCTGCCGAACACCGACGAAGAATCCACCAACAACTCGACTCTAGTCGTCGCATCCAGGGTAGAGAGTTCCAACTCGGACAGATTGCCCCGCACCGTGGCTTCCCCAGTAGCCACCTGCACCGGCACTGGCAAGTCTGGGGCAAATTGATTCACCTGAATCTCCCGCGCATCCACAAATGCCCGCAAATTTCCCTCGCTCACCGCCCCACGAGCGCTGACACTGCCGCCGGCGAGCTGCAACTGCCCCAAGAGCCGCGCATCGATCGCACCTGGCTCGAACTCCCGAACGTTCCCCGTCACCGTCACCCGCGCCTCGCCAATTTCCAGGGTACTGGGTAAATTTTCCCCAAAATCACTCTCTCGCACCTCCTGGGTCGTTACCGTGGCCACAAACTCCCCATTATTCAACCGGGCACTGGCCACCGCATCAGCATTGGCCACCGCTAACCCCAATTCCACCTCCGCATTCAGCCCTCTCGGGTCTAAATTCGGCACCGTCCCCGACACCGCAAACTGCCCCTGCAACAGCTCCACCGGGAACGGCAACTGGGCAAATCGATTCACCCCGATATCCGCCACCGTTCCCCTAGCCTGCAGCGCCCCATTGCGTAAGTTGCCCTGGGCAAACAAGCGACCCTCGCCGGATTGCAGCACCAATTCCGTATCCGCATTAATCGCGGAGGGTTGGAAATTTAGCACATTATCTAGAGTGCTATCTAATGTGATAGCGGCACGCTCTAACTCCAGAGGCGCATTCAAGTCGGGCAGGAATTGAGCGAGTTGCAAATCGGCAGCATTCACCACCGCCGCCAAACGTCCGTCCTCCAGGGTTCCCCGACCGCGCACCCGCCCATCGGCAACCTGAAGCTGCACCAGCGCCGTGGCATCCACGCCGAAGATATCCAAAGCGTCAATATTCCCCCGCACCGTCACCCGCGATCGCCCAATTTCCACCGGGGCAGGCAAATCCGGAGCAAACCGATTGGCGATCGCCTCCTCGGTGCTCAGGGTCGCTTGAAAATTCCCCCGTCGCAAACTGGCATTCGCTCGCGCTGCAGTATCCGCCACATTCAAATCCAGCCGCGCGGTGGCGTTAAGATTGTCTGGGTCGAAAGTGGCCGGATCCAGAGCCGCCAAGGTGCCCGAAACCGTGACATTGCCGGAATCGATTTCCGTGCGCAACGGCAACGCCCGCCGGGTCAGGGCATTGACCAGCACTTCCGACGCTCTGACGCTGGCTTGAAAGTTGCCGTTTCTCAGGCTACCATCGGCAAACGCGCGACCGTTGGCCAGGGTGAGGCGCAATTGGGTGGAGGCATTCAGGGTCGCGAGGGATAGGGAAGCCAAATCCCCTTCCAGATTGACGCGCGAGCGATCCACCCGCACCGGTGTGGGGAGTAAATCCGGGGCGAAGCGATCGAGCTGCAGGCTGTTGGCACTCAGGGTAGCGTCCAGATTGCCCCGTCGCACAGTGGCATTGGCGCGGATGGCGGCATCTGCGACCGAGAACTGCAATTGGGCGATCGCATTAATCCCCTCAGGCTCCAACGAGTCGATATTCCCACTCAAGCGCGCTTCCCCTCGGACTAACCCCACCTGCACGGGCAAGTCTGCCGCCAGCAGCGGATCCAGCGGTACCCCATTCGCATTCACCACCGCTTGGAACTGCCCGTTCACCAACCGACCCTCCACCCCCACCGGGGCATCCGCTACCCGTAACTGCAAGTTCGTGGTGGCAAACATCTGCCTCGGATCTAACTGGGCGATATCCCCGGCAAAGTTCACTCGACCCCGGGCTAATTGCACCGGAACCGGGAAATCCGCCGGCACGAAGGGGTCCAGGGGCACGGTATTGGCGGTGACGGAACCCACCAACTGCCCCCGACGCAACTGCACCCGCGCATTCAACGGATTGCCCGCCACGTTGAGCTGAATTTGGCTAGTGGCATTCAGAGCTTCCGGCTGCAAGGCATCTAGATTGCCCGACAGGGTGACGCGCGCATCGGCAATGCGGACGGGGACGGGTAAGGGTTCGGTCAGCCAAGGGTCGAGGGGAACGCCTTCCGTAGTGGCGGTGAGGGAAAACTGCCCGCGATTTAAGCGACCCGTAGCGATCGCCACTGCCCCGGGTACCCGCACTCGGGCGGTGGCAGTGGCGCGCAGGCGATCGGGTTCGAGGGAGTCGATATCGGCGGTGAGGTTTGCTTCTACCTCGGGCAGGGCCACTGGTGCGGCTGAGGTGGGAACCAGGTTGGCTAGGGCAATCTCGTCACCGCGAACCGTGGCCTGTAGTTGAGCGTTGTTTAAACGGGCGTTGGCGCTCAGGTTGCCCCCGTCGGTGGTGGTCAGGGTGGCGCGACCCATCGCTTCGAGGGTTTCGACGCTGAAATCTAGAGTGCCGGAGGCGCTGAAGCGGGCGTCCAGGATGCCCTCAGCTTCGATGGGCGGCGGTTGTGCCGGCAGGGCGAGGCGATCGGCCCGCAGACCCTGCGCCGTAACCGTAGCCCGCCATCGTTCGTCCCGCAGGGTTCCGTTGGCAGCGATGACGCCCCCGGCGACTTGGATGCGGGTATTGGGTATCAGGATGGTTTCGCCCACGGCGATAATTTCCCCCCGGGCCGGGTAGGTGCCTTGCAGGGCTTGCCATTCCACCAGGGTGGTGGCCTCGTCTGGGGACCCGGTGATGCGGGCAGTGGCAAATACCGGCCCGATCGCTAGGGGGAGGGGGTCTTCTAGGTAATTGTCCGCGATCGCATTCCCGGGAATCGAGGTGGCCTGAAAGGTCAAATCCAGAGCCTCCGTCGGCTGCAAGGGCACGGTTCCGCCGCCGCTGATTTCTCCCCCCACCACCGGTTCGGCGAAAAATTCCGTCAGTCGCACCTGTTCTTCCCCAACGTCGATCGCCACACTGGCGCGAACCGTCTCGAATTCGATTTTATCCACTTGGGCGGTTTCCCGGTTGCTGATGCTGGCAAATACCACCGGCGCTTGCAGCGGTCCGCTGACGTTCATCTCCCCCGCCAAAACCCCGGTAATCGGCACTGGGGCGGGCAAGTCCAGGGTTTCGATAAAGTTCTCCGCTTTTACCGGTTGGATGTCGATGTTGAGGTTGTATTCTCCTTCCCCCGCCGTATCGATGACTCCCGCAGCGGTACCGGGAATTTGCCCGTAGAGCGCCCTGGCATCTTCGAGACCCACGGTTAAGCCGGAAAATCGCAGGCGACCCCTGGCGTTGTAGAGTTTTTTGGGCAAACCGGCCAGTTGGGCGTTTAGGGAATTAAAGCCCGCAGTTCCCTGCCATTGCAGCACCTCGGCTTCTTGCAGCGTGATGCCTAAGTTGGCATTCAGGGAGCCATCGAACGCGCGGATGGGTAAGTTGGGGATTAAGGTCAGGATGTCCGGGGCGTAAAGATTTTGTCCCCGGATCTGGAGCTGGGTATCTAGGGTTTCAAAGGCGACTTCGCCACTGATGTCGAGGGTGCCGTTGGGGGTGGAATCGCCGCTGACGTCAAAGGCAACCCGGGTTTGATTGTCGAGAAATTCCGCACTCCCGTCTAGGTCTTGGATGGTGACCGGGTTGGGCGGGAGGAGGGTTTCGCGTCCGAGTCGTTGCGCGAGCAGTTGCGGGTTGGCAACCAGAACCAGTTCGCCGTTGATGAAGTCGATGGTGTCGAGTTCGATGGAAATCGGACCGGGTTCGCTGTCTTCGTCAGTGGCGAGTTGGGTGTCTACCCAAGCGCCGTCGCTGTTTTGTTCCAGGTAGATATTGGGGTCGATCGCGGTGATGTCGAGGCTGAGGGTGCGGGTGCGAATCAGTTGCCACAGGTCGAAGTTGACTTCGATGGTGGGGATGGTGGCGCGATCGGGATCCGTGGGGGTGGGGGGCACTTCGGTGGTGCCGAGGGTGAGTCCGGTAAGAGAAAAGCGCTCTACCGGGCCGACGTCTACCGGGCGCTGCACCAGTTTGGTCAGTTGGGTGCTGACGAACGGGGCCAGTTCGTTGTTGACAAAATAGATTCCGTATGCAATGCCTGCCGTGGTGCCGACCAATAGAATTCCGCCCACGGTGAAACTCGTGCGTTTTAACAGCGTGACCCACCGGGGTTGGGTTGCAGTTGACTCGGTTTGATTTTGCGAATCTGGGGAGTTGCTCATCTCCTCGGAACACCAAAAGGGCAGAATTTATCGACGGGCAGGGGGTCGGTCGGACTTGAGCCTCGCGCCGTGGACTTCTAAACTCGATCGAGACTCGGGCAAGAGAGTGTTTGATTCCCCATCGTTGACTTTTACTGTAGTCGAAAGTGCCCAGAAGCGCTACTCCCTGGGGTAGAATGTCGATTTGGCAGCGATCGCAAAAGGGGGTAGAGAACTTGTCTGGAAGAAGTCTCTCGCCATAAAGTAAGGGAAGTTAGTGCGAATCGTTCCCGCCAAAGTTGAAGTTGAAATACTGAAAACGTAAGCGGGGCAAGGAATCTAAGGCTTAAAGCC
>NZ_JAYFEQ010000735.1:0-21750 GCF_055795085.1 Phormidium sp. CCY1219
CAGATTCGCTCTCCCTGTCGCCGCTATGCGATGTCAAGGTATCGCTGGGTTCTTCGCTGGATGAGGTGACGCTGCTGCCAATTAGGGTATCGCCTTCGTTCCCTTCCACGCCATCCTCACTGCCGATGAGGCTGTCTTCCAGTCGATCCTCGATGTTGCTGTCGGTGGTTTGCAGGTCGTCGGTGGGGAGGCGATCGCCGCTACTGCCATCTTGCAAAAACCACTCGGTAAACTTCTCCTCTACTTCTGTCAATTTGTCGGTTTCTTTCTCGACATTGAGATTAACACTCCGATTGCTCCCCTCCAACGGCAAATTCTCTGCGAATCCGCTTGGAGAGAGATAATCGCTATTCTCGGGAAACAGGGGCGGATCTGTGGGCGAACTCGGCAAGGACAAACTCGCCACTGGATCCTCAAACAATGATTGATGTTCCGATGCACTCATGGATTACCTTCCTTTCCCATGTAGGAAACTCGATGATTTTTTGTCGTAACAGTAATGCCGGATACAGTTTTTTTCTGAAAATCGATCGCACCGCCAACCGGGTTGGCGCAGAATTTACAATTTCAGAACGAAAATTAAGCTTATTATCTATCGGGAGTGAATCTTTTGTCTAGAGAAAAAGCCCCTGCTTCACAGAAACTTTAAAAATGCCGCGATCGCAGACAACCCTCTGTGGGAGTCAGTTGTAAATTTACTCTAACCAAATAAAAAGTACCATCTTCACAGAAACTTTAAAAACTCAGTAATTATACGCTGCTTCTGAGTGGCATGGGTTTTGAATTTCCAGGATTACCCGGTTGACATAAAAGCCCTCAATGGTAAATCGCGATCGGTTTCGGGTATGGGGCCTCGTTAACATGCAGCCCCCACCACCAAAGGTGAAACCCATCGCCAACTCTCTCACCTCACCGGACAAGTTCCTCAATCAGGGATAGATTCCCACCGGATTAGCAAGCAACCTGAAAGACAAAAATCGGACTTCGGGAATTTTTTTTACTCGGGCAGCGCATAATTTTTGATTTTATTCCCCAATATCTGAGAAGAAGGCAAATATCAAGCCTCACCTTATCCGGAAAGGCGAGTTTATTCTGTTTCGCATTCGCCCTCATTTCAAGCTTAATTTGAGCGCTTTGACGCATAATATTTTTCAGTTGTCCCTAACACTCCCTTGAACGGCAAAAAGGAGAACAAAGCAAACCGCAGACCGAGGCAATCTAGAAAAATCGTTGATTTTTGGAAAAGTTAGTTTTAAGGGACAATGAAACTTATACGGAAGCGAAAAACACAACAAAAAGCAATTTTTCCTCGGGACAAAATCCAACTTTTTCCCGAGTTGGTTCCAGCCATAGTCGAAGAAGCGATATCGCCCAAACAGCCGGGAAGAGTCAAATGTCAAGGTTCCTACTGGTCAGCCAAGCTTTATCACCCGGACTGCCAGGTGACGCTCGAACCGAGTCAAAAGGCACTTGCCGTGGGCATTGAAGGAATTACTCTGCTGATGGTAACAGATTAATTCACTGACTAAATTCTCTCAATAAATTCTCCTGCGTCAGCGGATTTTTACCGTTCTAATTTTTGCCCTTCATTGTTTTTATTACAGGAAGTAACTAAGATGTTAGAACTCGATACTATCTTCAACGAAAACCAATACTTGCAAGCCTATCCCGACGTAGCTCAAGCTATTAGTAACGGCGGATTGGCATCTGGGTTGGAACATTTCAACCAATTCGGACAGGGGGAAGGCCGCACCCCAACTGCATGGTTTAACGAAGAATATTACTTGTCTGAATATGGAGACGTAGCCACTGCCGTACAAAACGGGCAGTTTGCTTCCGGACTCGAGCATTATCTGGCAATGGGTCAAACCGAAGGTCGCAATCCCAGCGCCTTATTTAACGAAAGCTTTTACCTGTGGGAAAATCCAGATGTAGCAGCGCAAATCGATCCGATCGCGGGTTTTAGCAGTGGCTTCCACCACTACCTCACTTTTGGCCAATCCGAAGGTCGCGAAGCCTATTCGCGCATCGTTCCACTGTGGAATGAAGCCGTACAGCAAGCAGTTCGCAATACCAATCCCGGTCCTACCATTGCCTCACGCGCCTATGGGATACTGGGTACGGCGATGTTCGATGCTTGGGCAGCCTATGACGAAACGGCGATCGGCACCCAACTCGGCGACAGCCTGCAACGTTCTGCCGAAGAAAATAACCCGCTCAACAAAAGCAAAGCCGCTAGCTATGCTGCTTATACTACCCTACGCGACTTGTTTCCCACTGAAGTGCGGTTGTTCGATGATTTGATGACCCAACTGGGATACGACCCCTCCGATACCTCTACCGACCCTAACACCCCGGCTGGCATTGGCCGCCTGTCTGCCCAAGCCTTACTCGAATTCCGCCACAACGACGGCTCCAATCAGCTCAACGGATACGACGATATTACCGGGTATCGAGCCGTGAATACCCCCGATACCGTCACGGATCTGAACCGCTGGCAACCCTTGACACAGCCCCTCGACGACCCCAACGGTGACGTGCAAGAATTCCTCACGCCGCAGTGGGGAGAAGTGACGCCTTTCGGTCTATCCTCCGGCGACCAATTTCGTCCCGAAGCGCCCCCGGAATTTGGCACGCCTCTGTTTGAGCAGCGGGCACGAGAAATCCTGGACATCAGCGCCAATCTCACCGACGAACAAAAAATTATCGCCGAATTCTGGGAAGATGGTGCGGGCACCTCATTCCCTCCCGGCACTTGGATGAACTTCGGTCAGTTCGTCTCCGATCGCGATTCTCACACCCTCGATGAAGACATCCAGCTATTCTTCGCCCTCGGCAATGCCGTATTCGACGCCGGCATCGCCGCCTGGGATGCGAAAACCCATTACGACTACGTGCGACCCGTCACCGCCATTCGGGAACTGTTTGCCGGAGAACAGGTGGAAGTGTGGGCCGGTCCGGGAGAAGGCATTCAAACCATCGATGCGGCGGAATGGCACCCTTATCAGCGCCTTGGCAGTCCCACCCCGCCATTTTCGGAATATGTTTCCGGACACAGCACCTTTAGTGCCGCCGGGGCGGAAATTCTCCAGCGCTTTACCGGATCCGATGAGTTCGGGGGTTCGGTGACCGTAGAAACCGGCGACTCCTTTATCGAACCCGGGGTCACTCCAACCACTGATGTCACTTTGAATTGGCCCACTTTTTCCGCCGCCGCCGATGAGTCTGGTATCTCCCGCCTTTACGGGGGCATTCACTTCTACGAAGGGGATATTAATGGACGCACTTTAGGCCGCCAAGTGGGAGATGCCGTATGGGATCGCGCTCAATTTTATATCTCTGGTGGTGTGGAATAACGCCCACCCAGAATGGGGTTTAAAGTGTTTTGGGTTCAACGTTACATTTCTAAACCCCACTGGAATCGTTGTAGGGGCGGATTGCTTGCCCCTACGACTTTAGACCTTCCCAAACAAAATTCCTACAGCACTCTACCTCAACTCTAGGAGAATCAACCATGATACAGCTTAATGCTGCGCCTGTTTCTAATATTTTAGGAGGAGTAGCGCTACTGTGCTACAGTATCACTTTGTTGCCGACGATTCTGCGAGTTGTTTTTCCAAAATTCAAGCAAACCGGAATTCCCAAACTGCTCCTCAAGCATCGTCGTACTGTGGGAATCCTTGCCTTTATTTTTGCCTTGGCTCATGGCTACCTTTTGATAAAAAAGCGAAATATTGACTGGCTGGATATCAACACTTCTTGGATTTACATTCAAGGAGTAGCTACTTTTACAATCTTTACTCTTTTGGCAATCACTTCTAATGATTGGAGCGTAAAAAAGCTGAAAAAAAACTGGAAGCGCTTACATCAGCTCACTTACTGGTGTATGTTTTTGCTGGTCTGGCATGTTTGGGAAAAAATGGCAGGTCATTGGACTTATGTCACGTTAGCCAGCAGCATTTCTCTTCCGACCCTATCGATTTTGTTTTTAATTCGACGGTGGAAAGAGCGAAGTCGCAAAAAGTAAAGGGATGGACTCGTGCAAACATAATGGCAGATAGTAGGGTGGGCAGAGCCACTCTCAGAAGTGCCGATATCGACTATCGGTTCTCGTGTCTGCCCACCGGACAAACCGCTCTTTATCAATCAACAATCTTGACAGGTAAATATAAGTTACAGGGAGGATGCCGAAAATGCTTTTTATCCCAAAATTTTTGCGGGTTTTTGCAGTGTTAGGCGGAACGGGATTGGCGGCAATTTTTACGACAAGTTGGTTAAACTCTCTATCGGAAACCCCCGCGTTCTTTCCGGGTTTTCCTGAAGCGTCTATGGCGGCGGCAAGTCGTACCTTACAGGGACATTCGGTGTGGGTTTATACAGTGGCCATTTCGCCGGATGGCAAGCGATTAGCGAGTGGGAGCTATGATGGAACGATTAAAATTTGGGACGTAAAAACGGGAAACCTGCTACGGGAGATTTCGGCACATTCTGATGCGGTAGCTTCTCTGGCGATCGCACCCAATGGAAAATATCTCGTCAGTGGCAGTTGGGACAATCAAGTGAAGCTGTGGGACTTGGAAACCGGGAAAGCAATTCGCACCCTAACCGGGCACAGGGATAATGTGAAAGCAGTGGCGATCGCACCGAATGGCAAGTTAATTGCCAGTGGCAGTACCGATAAAACGATTCAACTCTGGAACCTGGAAACTGGCCAGCAAGTGGCCAGTTTTCGGGATGCAGACTGGGTAAGAGCGCTCGCCTTTTCCCCGGATGGGCAATTTCTCCTCAGTGGTTGTGAGGATGGCACGATTGGCATTTGGCAGCTTGAAACGCAAAAAAAATCCCTTGCGATTCAAGCTCATTCTGATGTGGTTCGTTCCATTGCATTTAGTGCAGATGGGAATTTCTTCGCCAGTGGGAGTGATGACAAAACCATTAAACTTTGGCGCAGCCGCGATCGCAGCTTGTTGCAAACCCTGACAGGACATACTCGTGCCGTGCTATCCCTGGCATTGAGTGCCGATGCCCGCATCTTAGTCAGTGGCAGTCACGATCGCACGGTGAAACTGTGGAATGTATCAGACGGAAACGAAATCGAGACGTTCCTCGCTCATGCCAAACCCGTGTGGTCAGTGGCATTGAGTCCCGATGGAAAACATTTTGCCAGTGCCAGTGGGGATAAAACGATTAAATGGTGGTCTGTATCTGCCCATGTCAACCCTCCATCTTCTCCCACACCCACATCCACACCCTCTCCTGTAGAGATTCCGATAGAAATTATCGAGGACGAGACATTGGCACAGTTAAATCAAATCCTCTACGCGCAGCTCGATCGCGCTTGGCAAACCGTGGAGTTTACACAGAGTTTAGCCTATCGGGTGACGGTGGCTCGAAATGGCGCGATCGTGGATTACCAACCGTTGCATGTAGCCGCTGCCGATTTTATTGCTCAAACTCCTCTGCCGAATTTACTGACCGAACAACCTCCTACTGATTATGCTAATTTTCATCTAGTGTTACGCCCTTCCGGTGCAATCGAAGTCAATCCCTGGCGCGGATGGCTCCGTTAATTTTTTCGGCGTTCTTTACATGCCATTAAATTTGTATAGAAATCGGAGATAGTCGGGTGGGCAGAGCCTCTTTTATAGGTGGCGATCGCCCATTGGTTTTCGTGCCTGCCTACCCGACAAACTAAGTTCAAAAAACAATTTTCCGGCCAAATTTTCAAAACCTTTTCCGATAGCTCCGCATATTTTTTGGATTATCCTCCCAATAAATATATAGAACGACAAAGACAGTAATTCTGCGGCGCAATGCAAATTAAAGAGCAGATTTACTGGGTTCTGCGAAGAGTAGAAAAGGAAGTATAGAAATGAAACCCTTGCAATTTATTGGCTCGCTATTTCTGTTAAGCTTGGCCGTGAATCAACCTTCTTTATCCAGTGAACTCACATCAAAAATTTCCTCCGGGATGAAAGAAAATAATGTCGAACAGACGGAGCCAGATAATTCAGTAAGGACTTGCACCGATCCCAATGGCAATAAATATCCCTGCCCGAAATCCGTTACCCCCTAAAAATGGGAAGGGGATGGAGGGGGAAACAAGCGCTTGCGAGCCATTCCCAACCACCGATCCTCATCGAAGTCCTGCGGATTGGCTAGATTATAGCACATTTCCCACTGCACGAGTGTTTCCGTGCTGACCCCCGATCGCTCTAGCACTCGAGCCATCAAACAATATGCAGCAGCGCGATCGTCATCCAGGGCAATTGCCATTTGGAGCTGTTGTATAGCCTCTTCATATCGGCCTTGCTCCAGTCTGGCCCACCCTAGGTTTTTATGCAAGGCATATTTTACCGGCACTTCGATCGCGAATTGCAGCCCCCGCCCGCTCATTTCAACGGCTGCATCGTAATCTCCATCTTCAACGATCGAGAGCCGCGCTAACTGGCTATAGGCTGCGGCAAAACCATATCGTGCGGCAATTTGATAGTGAGTTCGGGCACAGTCAAAATTTCGGACTTGCTCGCAACTCCATCCTCGAGAGTAATGGGCGGCTGCATTGTGCGGGTCGAGGGCGATCGCCAACTGTATTTGTGGCTGAAATTCGCGCCAGCGACCGGCTTGAAAATCTTCAAACGCCCGATTGTTAATCGTCGTCGCCAGTTTTGGTGCCACAACTTGCCCGCCCCAGATACAGAGTGCTAACAGGAATAGGATAGCTGTAGGTTTCCGCCAGCTATGAATCCAGGGTTGAGGGGGGGAGGGAATAAAAGGAATTGTCCAGGGAGAGCGGGATAATTTTCCCTCCCAGTTTCCCGAAACCCGTTCAACCGTTGGGGCGGCCACTAATTCTGCCCAATTTTTCGGCACCACCGTTGTATTTTGACAAACGATCGGCAACCATGTCGCACAAGGAAATTCCCCTTCTAAACCTTGCAATCGTTCTCGGGCTTCTCGCATTGCGAGATAGAAGGAATTGCCCCCAGAAAATGCCAGGAGAAAATACTTCAAAAAGGTTTGGGCTACGCGATCGGGCACCGGTTCGCGCATGACAATCGTTTGAGGGATGTGTAATTGAGCCAGTTCTCGGGCTAACCCCAACCCATCGCAAGAGTTAAAAATGGCAAATTGCAATCCGCCAGCGAGTGCTTTTTTCAATCCGTATTTTAAGTCAGCGATGGTTAAGCGCTCTGTGGGATTGATATAAATGCAGCCGCGATCGCCTTCGGTAGTGCTATGTCCGGCAAAAAATAAAATTTGCCAACTTTGTTGCCACAATTGGTCATTAATCTGTTCGTGACTCGGTTCCACCAGAAAAGTGACCCGCGCATTGGGTAAATTTTCGAGTAATTGGCGATCGGCTTCTACATTAATGCCTTCTTGATGGCCGAGAATTGCTAAAATTTTGACCGCTCCTTGGCGCTGTGGTGCGGTCTTTATCCGTTGCGCGTAGGGAGGAAGCAATCCGAGTTCCGTTTGCGGATAGCGCTCGAAAAAGTCCCACAAATGCCAAGGCAGTTTTTGAATCTGCGGATTTTCGCTGCGAATCAGAATCCGGGTTGCTTCATCTCGAGCTAACTCTTCTCGCAGAGTGCGGTCAATGGGGCGAAACGCTTTCGCCTCTAACCATTCCTGGAAACCCTCACTCAGTCGGTTTGCGGCGGCGCGACATTCCTCGATTCTCTGATTAATCGATCCGTTGTAAATAATTTGCTTGGGCTTTATCCCGCGCGCTGCGTCGATATTGCGATACTTTGTTTCCCATTGCTCCAGTAGGGTTTTCAGCTCGGGTGCTGGCGGTAATCTCCCCGGAATTTCTGTGGAAGGGCGATCGCCCTCCGGTCCAATTTCAAGGGTGACGCGAAAGCCCACCGTATCAAAATCACCGTCGAATCTGACGATCGCTAATTTACCCATGAGACTCTCCCCTAGAGTGGCTGGTTTGCATCAGATGATAAAGGCTTCCGTGATGCTCGTATTGCCTAGCACTATTTTAATACCAAAGCGTTCCCCCGGTTCGCCACTAAAATTAAGTTGAATATTTTTCGTGCTGCGCGCGCAAGCTTGCATCACCGCGACTCCATCGTCATCGAGAACCATAACTTGCAAATCTGGGGGCAAATGACTTTGCTCTGGGGTGGGATAAACCTCCAGCCAAATATCCATTTCTGAAGTTGAAGTTGGCTTCATCCCCACCACCAGTGCCACGCGATCGCCGCCCCGCGTCACATCTATCACTTTCCCTCGCTTTACACTGCTTTTCCCATCCCGCACATTCCACACCAGTTCCATTGTTTGCGGTGTTAATATGCGTTCTACACTCTCCCACCCGCGATCGCAAATCCCGCGCAGCCATTCACTTAGGTGAATCGGTTTATTTTCCCTCAATTGGTGAACGCAGTCTAAAAAATTTTCTAGACTTTTCAACTCGCCAATTGTCAATTCCTCCGTGGCTATTCTGGAGGTAAATCCGAGCAACTTTGCTTCTTTCATCGAAGCAGAAATCTCTACAATAATATAGCCGATTCGATTTTCCCAAACCGACTGGGTAATTTCCACCCACTCCGACTGCGCTAAGGCGGGACGACATTCTATTTTGCCCAGGCTTTCTAATTCTAAATCTGCCACATCAGCCAAGCTTTGCAACACCGGATTCCAGCTATCGCTTGCTTCTAAATTTGTGGGAATCCCCATACATTTACAGTAAAAATTAACCGCCAGTACCGCTAAAGTATTGCGATACACCTGTTCTCCCTTCGCTGGATTCAATTGCTGTTGGCGAAATTTTTCGGCTACTTGATGGAAACTGGGGGTCAGCGGTACGGTAAAATTCATCGAAACCTGGTTACTTTTCATTGCTTTGATAACCGTGGAATGTTTAATAGTCATTGGTCAAGATTTCTTGGAAAAGAGGCTTAAATTCTTTGAGCGATCGCTGATAAAAGTCGCTTAACGTGGAAGTCTTGACATCAAGTTCGGCGGAAATGGTTTTCCATTTTTTTCCTGACAACCGAGCCAGTGCGATTTGCTTGAAATTAACATCCGGACGGTTGACCAGGGATTTGTTGGTAAATACCTGTTGCGGATCCTCTTGCAGGTACTGTCTGAGGACTTCCGACATGGAAGGTTCCCGGCTACGGTGGGGAAGAAATTCTATCTCCAAGGTGTCACTTCGCAATACCTCCTTTTTCCCAACAACTATTTTAATTGCTTCAATTATAAATCGTTTGTTCAGTAGGTAATTTACCCAGGTTATAACTGAAGCTCGCTGCGGATCGTATTTATCAATGTTTTCACAAATAAAGAGCCATAGGAGAGAAAGAGCCTCTGCATAGATATCTTCATAAACCGAGACAAATTCACCTTTGCGGGGGCGCGATAGTTTTCCAGAGCGCGCCAGGGCTTCAATTAATTTCGTGAGCGCGATCTGTCGCTCCTTACTGTGTTGCGGATGCTGTTTTGCCTCTAGGGCATACCGTTGCATTTCTTCGTCCGCGCTTTTGCTCTGTGCCTTATTCATTCCAGTTCTCGGTTATTCCCCCTCACGAGCTTCTACTGCTTTTCTCTGACCCTACCGACAAGTTTTACGGCAGGCGTCACGGTTTGTAACAAAACTTTACATTAGAGGATTGTATCCGAAAAGGGGGCTTCTGTGGTTCTCCAGGAAAACCGGACCGGGGGAACAGATGGAACCATTCAGCCCGGAGGAACATTTTTTGGCGTCCTGAGTGTGGATAGGCACCACCTTGTTAGCCTTGTCCTCATGGAGCTAGGGAAGAAAACCCTGTCACTATTGTGCCATAAGGAGGCGATCGCCTTTTGGTTGAGGGACGAAACAGAAAAATTAAACATATAGAACCGCGATCGCTCCTTGGCTGAAGTTTTAAAAGGGCGATCGCTGGCTAATTGTCTACCGCAGACTGGGGGTATTATTTTCCTAATATACGACGCCAATCATTTATTTCCCGAGACAGTAAAAGCTGGTGATTAATTGGTTCTAAATGAGAAAGAGCATTTCTGATGTCTTTGAGCTGTTCAGCCAGTCGCTTTATGTTGCGATTCCCTGCCAGATTACTGTTGAGTTGATACTCAATATGTCCGATTTCTAGATCGCGCAGATCTGAGATTACACCAAAATTCGTTTGAAACGGTACCGTTAAAATATCCTTACAGGTTGACAGAAGCTCTTGTCGTCTTTCTTCAACAAATGGCAACAGTACACCCACTTGAGCGCTCCATATTCTGCGGTCAATTTCTTTCGTTGAGTCATTGAATGCCAAAGCAGCAGAATGAATTTTTTCTTCTCCCTCTATTATATCTTTCACACCTCTATGCCAGGAGTCAGACCCCGAGCTAATCATTTCATCGCACCAGCAACGGGATTGGCCAATTTCTAGAAGAATTGGCAGGGGATTAAGAATATGTTCTAGACTTTCGTAAGCCAACCACTCACTAACATTCGGATCCCATAGAGCTAAATTCGCGATCGCTGAGATAGCAACCTGCTTTTGCAGGTCAGAGAGTTGTTTACCGGAAAAAAGGTGGGCAGTAAATAGCAAGATATCGAGGCGATCGACCACTCCACGCCAATAATGATGAGACAGACAGACATCCTCCCTCGGGGGGTCGATTGCCAAATCACCGATTAATGGCACGCAAAAGAGGGTGCGATTCCATTTAGAAACCGATCGGCAAGACTGTTCGTAGTTCGTGAGGAATTTTTTCCAAGGCCCCCAAAGAGGTGGTGTTAGATTCTCAATCCAGATAATTTTTCCGCCAAAATCCTGATGTTGTGCCAGGGTACGGGCGTTGCGAATTTCCGTGGGGCTAATCTCTCGAACAAAAATATTAAAGAGTTGATGAACGGGTTCAGTTTCATTTTCCTCTAGCAGGGAGAAAGTTTGCCAATGCCACTCCTCCCCGATTTCCAACCGAACAGCACTAGAGAGACCAGCAGGCATATGTTTTGGCAAACAGAGAACGACATTTTTTCCGTCGATGAGGTCTTGAACGATATCGGCAACATATTGATTTGGGCCAGGGATTTGCCACCAAAAACGATCCATAAGGTTTTATTCTTCAATCGCAGTAAGAACCCGAGCTAAAAGAGGATCGACGCGCCAGTTACCATTACCTTTTGGCAGGACTAAATGAAGGTGTCTTGCCCACTCAAGCGTTTGCCGAACAATGTCCTCTGATATCCCTTCCTCAATTCCAATTAAATCCTCTGCCGATGCTTCTTCCAGAGTTTTTAAAACACTTAATGCATGTTGGATTTCTGTGCCCACGTCTTCTAGACCCATTAACTCCCGGATATAACGAGCAGAATCGGCATCGTTGAGGGAGTTTTCCACGGTTTTTAAATGGTGTTCCCAAGAAGTTAGATCTGCCTGACATTTTTGATAAAAGTGTTTGAGAAGTAGCGGCCAGTTTCCGGTAACTTCAGTTATTTTTGCTCGGCTTTCTTTATCCCTCGCAGTAAAGTTTCCATCTTCCAGCCATTGTCGCAGTGCATCATCGTGCCAGGGATTGATAATTATTCCCTTAGAAACTATGGATTCAATTTCTCGGTTGGGTTGACTAAATAATTCCCAGGTTTTTCGAGGATTTGCCATAAAGCAAATTCGGACGAAAGATTTCTTTGAAGTGAGTTTTCTAACTCTTTTAAGTGCAGTATCTACCCACTCTTTGTTCCACTCACAATCTGCAGACACCAGAACAATGTTGGTGCCCTCAACTTCTCGAGGACGATTGTTCTTAATATCTTCTAAATGTTTGGTAAAAGATTTCAAATTGGAAATTTTTTCAAGGGGTATAAAGAATTCCGAACCAACTGCTGAAACTAGGAAATCATTCATTTCCTCTAAGCCGAGAGCCGAACTACCAAAAATGATGGAGACATCATTTTTACGTTGGCGCAAGATGGATTCTTGTTGAACTGTTAAAGGACTGCGCCGAGAAATATCGTTTGGCAAAGCCGACCGAAAGGTTCCGAGTTTAAATTCTGGAGGAGCTTCGCGTTCTTTGAGAAGTTCCTCTTCAATTTGCTTTTTCGTCCCTAAAAGCAAGACTACATTCGGACTTCTCAAGGCATAATAGTCATCTCGGCTCTCTCTTAACACCCCTAAACCAACCATTTCTTCTAATAAAGCACGGATTTCATCGGTTTTCTTGTCTTGAAACCCTGCCGGCCACCAATCTAGAACGGCATCGCGCAGCCAGGAAACGGAAAAGCCTTCTACCATGCCTTGGTTGCTTTCGAGAGATTCGTAAGCAATGATATAGGCAATCACCTCGTAGCGTTGATCCAGTTGCAATGTCCACATAAAGCGATCGCGAATCGCTTTGCGAAGATTTTGGCTTTGATAGGCTTCATCCACTTGACTCTCCGTAATCTGATAGGGAGGGGTGGTGTTGGGATTGAATTTCCTTAGATGATTCTTATTAACATCTCGGAGCAACTCCTGGCAGTAGAGCTGAATTAAGCTGGGATAGTAGTTGGTTTGCGACAAAATTCGCGTTACCAAATCGTCGGATAATTCATACCCGATACTCGCAAACGGTTGTTTAATCAAGTTTCTGGCTTCCCGCCATTCCCCGTTGTCCAATAAAGGACCGATGCAAATTGGAGTGCCATAATGGGCTAAGGGTTGATTTTCTAACCTGGTGGTGCGCTGTACGTTATGCAACCCAGCAAACACCACCTTAAACCGACGTTCCGTTCGATCCATCAATCCTTTCAAATAACTGGTTTGAATGAATCCACCTTTTCCGCGATTGGTTTTTGCCATTTCCGCGCCATCTAATTCGAGGAACTTATCCGCTTCATCTAGCAATAAAAGAATTCGACGATTTTTATCTTGTTCCAGCCAGTTGGTAATATGTTGCAACAACGTTTCTGCGCCTGCATTTGATGGGGTGGTGGAGGGAACCACTCCTAAATTTTTAAAGACATCGGCAAGCAGGCTCCAAAGATATTCGATAGACCTTTGAATCCCAATTCCAGCGGCTTTTAAATCCAGCCAATAGGCAATTCTTCCTTCTTCCGGTGCGTGGACTTCTCGTTCTACAGAACGCAATAATGCAGTTTTCCCTAACTGCCGCCCCCCATAAATAAAGCAAGAATCCATCGGGTCTATAATGGAGTCCCGCTCTTGCTTGCGACCATAGAAAATCTCAGGTGGAACCAGTCCAGCAGTTGTTGTGTAAGGTTCCAAGAATGTAAAAGGCAAAGCACATTGAAAGAGAGTCGGAAGTCGTAAACCGGTTTCGCCACACAGGTAAAGCATTAATATGTCGTCGATCAAAACAAATGTCCGACGGCGTTCCCGACAGGTTCGAGCGAGTTCTCTACGCCACCGCTCTGTCAAGCGACCGAAAAAGAACACGAATGCGGGAGAACCATGTGTGGTTTTGCCAACATCATTGATGATGTCTTCTGCAGTGGGTCTTCCCCATACGCAAAGAATTCGGTATTGTCCGTTCGCCGCCGAACCATAGGTATAAACCGGGCATAACTCTTGGTCTCGAATGACTTTGGTGGTTAGATGAATCAAACAAGTTTTCCCCAAGGATGGAGTAACTTCAATTTTGACGGGATTAAAACCGAGGCTTTCTAAAATTGTTCTGGCATCATTCTCATCGATTGTTGGCTGCGAATTTCTTCCTGTACCCACTCTTTTGGCATTAAACCATGCTTCTAGCATTTCCGCAGCTCGCTCAGTTTGAGCGCCAGTCGGACGCCGCAAATCAATATTACAAAATCGGTCTCGATCGCGCACTTTTTTTATGGCAATTCCTGGACCGGGTATATCTTCCATGAATTCGCCAATTTCAATTGCTTTTTTTGGGAAAAAGTCACTAAACGTATCTGTCTCTAGTTTGGTTTCTGGAAGCTCATTCCCACGATTCACCATATCTATATATTCATTGGCCGTTAGGACATCGCCTTTGTCCAACAGCTCGCTAATGCGTCGAGCATTGGGATGTTTTTCCGATATAGATAAATACTCCAGTCTGTTTCTGACATGCTCGATTGCGATTGTTTTTTGGTCTTGAATTGAAGATTTTATGCGATCGAGTTGGTTGTGGCTGCGATCGAACCGAAGAATTTCATCAAAGTTATTTTCAATCTCTACGATTTTAGCGGCGTATTTAGCCCGGTCAGCTTCCTGTAAAATTCCAAATGCCACCGCACCTTCTATCTGACTTTTAGTTTCCTTTGCATCTCTTTTTAAGCTGTCTCGGCATTCTTTTAAACTTTCTATCCGTACCTCTTCCAATTCATCAATGTTGATGGAGGCTTCTGGGTAATTCTGAAGATACTCGATAATTCGCTCGGTTGCTTCGTGATTGCGACTATCCGTTTGATTCTCGAAGCTTTGCCGCCAATCTGAATAAGATTGAGCAATCAAACGCAAAATTTTATCGAGCAACGAATAATCGATGGGAACTTCCACTTCCCAATCGTCATCCAGAGGAAGGGATTTGATTTTGAGAAGTTCTGCATTGAGCAGATACTTCAGTTTGGGTTCGCCTGTGGGTAACGGCGCAGTTGGATCGAAGAGAGTTCGAATGTCTTTTACTGCCTTTTGACAACAGGAAATCCCGGCTATAACTGATAGAGAATTTTGCTTGGCAACAAAAGATTCTAGCTCTTCTAAAACTGCATCGTGCCGACTTGAAAGGTCTTGCTTTATCTGCTGTGCTTGCTTTTGCGAAAAGTCATTTTCTATGTCTGTTCGCGATTCTTGAAGCTCGATCCAGCGCCGTGCAAAATCAACAGCATCTTTCACATGAAGGTGAATTCTACTCAATGCCTTACCTGTTACGATACTCGCACCACGACTAGCAGCATTTAAGTTTTTCTGCGTCCTTTTAACTTCTGCATCAATTTGAGACTCGGAAGATAATAGCTTTACCGCTCCTTTCACCGTTTCCAGTTGATTGGCATCATTGTCTCTAATCGGTATCAGCAGAGAGTAAACCCTTCCCTCTGGTTTGAGCCATGTCTTCCACACAGCCTTGGCCAATCCATAGATCATGTCTAACAGTGGGGCTTGTGACCACCATTCTTCTACTTCCTGACGCAGGGACTTCATGTCAGATTCCCACGCTTTTTGATTTCTGACTTTTTTGATGGCTGCTGTATTCAGCGCACAACGCTGGTTCCCATAATTGGCTATGGTTTGGCAGTATTCAAAAAGTTGGTTCAGACCTTCTCCCAGTCGAAGATAATTTAAGATATTCGAGGCGTTGGTATTTGGCGCGAGCAATGCGGGGCGCAATGCTGAAGCAGCTAACAGTAAACTGAGGCTCTGATTCCACTCCCCCTCATTTTCGATGAAATAGCGATCGCTAAAGTTGGCGAAGTCTTCCATCAAGATGTTGGCAATTTCTCCAACTCCTAGGTCATATCGCACATGACGACCAAGGGCGACTCCTCGAATTAACCATGATGGAAGTCTTGGCTGTAACTCGCGGAATTGATTCTCCAAGCAACGCCCTAAATGAAATGCTAAACTGAGTTGATCCTCGCGCAGCAATTGCCAAATCAGGTAATGTAGGGCTAGGGCATTTTCTGCAACATTGCTGTTTAATATAGATGCAGCAATCTCTTGTACGTCGGTCAGTTGTTTATCCGTTACTTCAGAGTGGGTTTGAGGTGAGGGTAATGGGGGTGCTTGGGAACTAGACTGCTTAACAGGTGGCCATTCCTCAGCCTCGTGGGTTATCTGAACTACTACAGTTGATTCTGGGCTATTATCTGTTTTAGACTTGGGTGCCTGGGTACTCTTTTGAGTTTGAACGTTGGTGTCAACAGGCTTGTTTTCCTTAGGAATTGACTCTGACTGGGAGGCTAAAATGAGTTTTCCTGTCAATGCTGCGATCGCCAGAGGCATCCCAAACGATTGCGCCACTTTACTCTGGAGTTCTTCCACAAGCTTGTAGTTGGGAGAGTCTCGCTGTGAAATCAGCCTCAGCAGTGCGGCTAAGGGATGTATTCCCGAGGCTAACGTTTCTGCTTCTGTAGGTAGGTTGGTTTCTTGTTTTGAAATGATTCGTTGCAGTTCCCGGGCTTGTTCTTGGCATTCCCGCAAGGGTGAAAAGTCGTTTTCGCTATAATCAATCGCCAAGACCCGCTCCAGAACGGACAAAGCACTTTGGCGGATTGTCTCTACTTCTGCCTTTTGCTGGTTTGCCCGTGCCACCGCTTGTTCTAACAACGAGTGGAGTTCCCTTAGGGAAACAATCTCATTGGCTCCTGGAACCGGAGAACCTCCGGATGATTTTATCTCTTTTAGCACGTTGGCGCGCAGTTCTTCAAACTGGTTGCGGCTGGTGGCAAGTGCTGCAATCAGTTCTTGCGATAGAGGAATCTCGGAGTCTTGAAAGGCTTTTGTCGCTTCAGACAGCCGACTCTTTAGGTGGGAAAAAGATTCTTCCAAATCCTCAATTTGTTGGAGTAATTCCGTTAACTGGTCTTGCATAGGCTTACATCCCTGGCTGACTTTTACTGAACTGATTCACTGGCCTTTGCACCTTCTTGTTTATAATGAAGATGCCCCCCGCTTGTATTAATTGTTACTGTTGTTCTCTTTCTGTCCAGCACAATTGCTTTTCATTATCTTAGATCGTTTTAATCTCATCTGGGTAAAAAAAGGGAGTTTATATGTAAAGAATTGTTGCATGCCGAGGAAGTATTACAGATTGAAAATAAACAATAGTATTGTTGATATCCACCATGCCCAAACTGAGGAGCCACAAAGATATGTCTGGAAGCATGAGATCTACATCCGCAATATTCTGGACTCAAGGCGATAGAATCGAAGAACATCTGCGAGAATCGATAGAGTAACAAGTTGCTGATAAGCACTCGAATGCCACTGGGGACAGTTTGCGAATGCGATCGCCCCACCGACATCGCGGGCACACCCAACTCCTCCACCCCCCGCAGGAAACTCGAATCATCGGCGATCGCTTCATCAACCCGTTAAGCTAATGACACACCACCAGCATGTTGGTGAGTGTAGAAACCCGTCAGGGAGCCAAAATGAGGGAACTGTGCATCGATTTACCCGAACCGACTTCCACCGCAACCGAGCTTAATGCCCCGCACCCAGCAACGCTACCGCAACCGCCCCACGCGGAATTACTGCTGCGTCGCTTAGATTTCATAACGCAAATTCTCCTTCCTTTACCGCACTGGCAGCAATCTCGGTGCGCTTGTTTTGGCAAGCTTTCTCACAACCGACAGAGATGCGATCGCCACCACCCTACTCACCTTCGTCGTGCCTAGCGGCAATCTGCATGCGGCTCTAGATACCATAGCCTTTAGTTCTTGGTTTCCCTGGGCGTGGCTGGAGATTTTCGATGGCGTCAACTACTTTCGTCGAGCGCTCGGTTCACTCGTAATGATTAGGATAATCATTTTGAAGGTCTTCAGCACCATCTGATTAGGGGAATGTTGTTTCATCAACTTTCGCAGACGCTCCCTCTGGTTTGGGGTGGAGCTGACTCTTCTCCCGTTCTCATAGCGCAGGTGGAAACATTGGAAACCACCGACAGGATGGCTTGCACTCCCCCGCCGACAGTTTCGGCGTCGATGAGCGTTCAATGCGGCACCAGTTTTGGGAAGCGATCGCGCAAAGACTGACCGAAATAATACTGACACCAAAACTCCGCGATATCGAGCAACTTTGGTGCGGAAGAGGGAATCAGCCCGGTGCCGTAGCTCGGTTCGTAGTCCTCAGCATATTCTCGGGCGAGTTTGTATGCCCAATAAGAATGCTCTCACTCTACAAAGCAACAAAGGGCATAATCGAGTAGCAGCAGATTGCCACTGCGAACGAACCGCACTCTCGCCCACCTCCTGTTGCGATACTCGTTCCCTTGCTCCGCCTTTAACCGATTCAGTAACGATTATCAACCTCGCCTGGGCGGTAATCCCCAAAAATTTTCGTACTTCACGAACATGAGAAACGCTATCTTTTAGAAACATAACGCCAGACTCAACAACTTTTCGTCAAAATAGGGGCAGGAATTCTATTCTATCTTGATACTCATCCTCAAATGAACCTTCAGCAATCAATAGCAATTGTTCGAGGTTTTCCCCAATACTTAATTTGGGACTCAAAATAAAAATTCCAGGGACATGATGCTTTAAAGCAATATGCTCTACCAGGTGAACGGGCATAGACTTGCGATTTTTTGTCACTAAAATATAGTCCTGTTCTTCACACCACAGTAAAATTTATGGATCCAGTGTCCCTTACCCCGATCGCCTGGAAAATGTCTCGCCCCTCTCACCCCAGTCGGTTGCCCCAAAAGTTGCGAATTGCAAACTGAAAACCATGATGGACAACCGCTCTCTTTCCCGGAACCCTGCATCAAAATACTTACGCTTTCTGGAAGGGCAGCGATTCCGAAGCTGGGGACTGTGGAAGTGCCTGCCCTCTGGAGTTGCAGTGAATTTTCCAATTGCTTTCTCAAGCAGCGATTTCCTGATTTATACTGTAGAGTATTGCCAGGAAGCACTCAAGCAAGCTCCGAAATTCTGTGGCTCTTTGCCCTCGGTGGAGAATCGGTTTTGATTGTCCTGAATGCCTGCGAAATTACTAACCCCAACCCCTAACCTTGCAATGAACGAACTGCGCCAATTTGGAACTCTATCGAACTCAGAAGAAACCGATCGCCTGGGAGAGGTTCTCTGTCAGTGTTTTAACCTGCCACTAAATGAATGGGACAAGTATCGCGATCGCATTGGGGGGGAGAACTTCCGCATCTTGCGTCAAGGCAGAGCGATCGTGGGCGGGTTGGGTATTTATCACATGGGACAGTGGTGGGGGGGCGATCGCGTGTCAATGGCAGGTATCGCCGCCGTTGGCGTATTACCGGAGGATCGCGGTACCGGTGCTGCGGTAGAATTACTCACTCACACCCTAGGAGAACTGCATCGCCAAGGGATAGCACTTTCCACCCTTTACGCCGCCACCCAACGGGTTTATCGGAAAGTGGGATACGAACAAGCCGGTGAGTTCTGTGATTGGGAAGTGACCCTGGATAGCATTCAGATGCGCGATCGCACGCTTCCCCTGCATCGCGTCGAATCGATTCACGCCGAAGTCTTTGCACCCATTTACCGCCAACAAGCCCTTCATTACAACGGCAATCTCGATCGCAATTTTGCCATCTGGCAACAGATCTTGCAACCGAAAGGCGATGAAGTGGTTTATGCCGATTTAGTTGGCAACCCCAACCAACCGGAAGGCTATATTATTTTTACCCAAAAAAACACAGCTCAAGGTGTTAAATTAGTCGTCCTGGATTGGGTGGCATTAACTCCCGCCGCTGCCCGTCGGTTGTGGACTTTTCTCGGCGATGCCCGTTCCCAAATTAGCACTGCAACTTGGCGCGGTTCTTCGGTGGATTCGTTGCTGTTGTTCTTGCCAGAGCAAACCGCTAAAATTACGCATTTAGAACGCTGGTTTATGCGAGTTGTTAATGTGAAAATTGCTCTAGAACAACGCGGATACCCCGTGACGTTAAATGCCGAATTGCACTTAGAAGTTCGCGATACCCTGCTACCGGAAAATAACGGTAAATTTATCCTAACTGTTTCCGGGGGTCGAGGAAAAGTCACCCCTGGGGGACGCGGCGATTTACGCCTGGATCCGCGCGGATTGTCTCCTCTCTACAGTGGGTTGTATAGACCCTATCAACTGCAACTGGCGGGACATCTGGAAGGTACGCCCAATGCTGTTTCTGTGGCCACAGAAATTTTTGCGGGTTCGCCACCGTGGATGCCGGATTTTTTCTAGTGAAACATGGAAAAATGGTAGAATCAAGTGGAGGAAATTTGAGGGATGTAAATGGTGCGATCGCTCTCTATCAATTCTCCATTGATGTTATTTCTCAGGGCAATTAAATCATAGTAGTGAACCTCGCCAGAACCAAGAGTTTTGCGCGCCAAGTCTTCCAATGTATCTCCGGGTCGAACGCGATAGGGAATCCAGCGATATTCTCGGCCAGAAAGGGTAAAAGTCGGGGTTTGCTGCAACCATTGTTGATAGCGACGATCGCGATTGAGCAACAATCGGGATTCCGCTTGATGGAGGGCTTTTTGCCAAACTTCATATCCCCGTCGGCTCAAATGCAATCCATCGGTGGTGCAGTCGCGGCGTAAAATATTGTCTGAGTTGGTAAAGGAGGAATTCAGGTCGAGAAAAGTGGCGTTTTGTTGTTTGGCGATCGCGGCGAGTTCGCGATTGATTCCGGAAATTCGGGTATTTGGAAGGGAAGGTAAGCGAGTGGGTAAAATGGACTGCAAAACGACCTGGGCGGTGGGGTGTTGGTATCGCAGTTCTCGGATAATTTGGTAGAGATTGTGAATGACTAGGGTATCGGATTTACCCTGGCGCAAATCGTTAATGCCGGCTAGAATATAGATGGCATGAGGTCGAGTGATGGAAAAGGCGGACAATCGCTTTAAAATTCCATTGGTATTATCTCCAGAAATGCCTTGGTTGAGCCAAAGTCTTCCCTGGGGAAGGAGTTCTGAGGGAAACCACATCGTTATCGAATCGCCTAATAAGATGGCCAGACGATTTGAACCCTGTCCGTAAGCCAGAGCATTTGCTTCTCGAGTTAATAATGTTTTCCAGTCTTGATAGGTTGGCTGACCGATCGCTTTTTCCCAGACAGCCTGAAAGCTATCGGGGGGTAAAAGGGTGTAAGTTCTGCCGGCTTTTAACCCTTGTAGCCGTTGCCAATACATTGCAATTCCAGACGTGGGTCGATTCATATCTAACCTCTCACTCGTTCTGGAATTCAACATAAACGAGTTGAGCGGAGTTAGAGGGAAGAAGTGGACATTTTGTCAAGCGGTTCAATATGCAGGGGCGATCGCGGAGGTCAAAAAGCAACTCAGACGATTTGGGTCATCGATCGGCGGCTGATGGGGAAAGAAAGTAGCAGCGAACTGTCCAGAGAGGTGCGATCGCGCTTTTAGTTTGCACTCCCCACGGCGAACTCTCCTTTGCTTACACAGATCCATCAAAAATCGTCCAGTGATTCTCCGAGTCGAGTACCCGATAATCCCCCAAAAGATTAGCCGCAATCAGATGGGAAACACTCGTACTTTTCCAGTACAGGGTATGGTTTTGCACTAATCCGAATGCCATTCCTGCATCCCCCAAGCTTTTTTGCAGAATATCCTGGGATTCGAGATACTTATCCTTAAAAAACAGATGAGACGACTGAAGATTTAAACTGGAATAAAGCGGATAAGCAAACACATCCGTGGCGTTAATGATATTAATCCACCGCAAAGGTTGCTTGATATAGTGACTGGCAAACTGGTCGATTTTTTGAGACCCAATCCCCAACAGGCGATCGAAAAATAAAATGGGCGAACCCATTGTCGTCAGGCTTCGCAGATAAACTTTTCTTCCTTTATCGGCGGGACTCAATCCTTTGATAACATCGCGAATGTAAACCGCCGGATCTGAATTGCTAAACTTATCCGAGAATAAAATATCCCATAAAATAACGCTTCCGAGGGAATGAGCGACCAGATGAAGGTCGTTGTCGCCGGGATGTTCTTTGAGAAATTCAAAGAGTTGTAAGGCAACGCTTTTTCTAACTAAAGAACCAGTTTCGGAATTTAAGTACTTGATACTCCCTACGGATAAATCCGAGGGATTCTTAAAGAGTCCAAAGTCGGACTTTTAAAGGCGCTTTTCCCCA
>NZ_JAYFEQ010000736.1:0-979 GCF_055795085.1 Phormidium sp. CCY1219
TTTAGGCTGGTCAGGTGGTTAGAAGTACAAGCCCCTGGCTTTAGACATGGGGTTGGTTTCTACGGAGTCCCTGACATCAGATTCTATTCCCAGGCGGGATGGGTGAGGAGTTTTTCAATAACTCGCACCCCGCGCAACTGATTCGACAGGGGCAAGTGACCGCGCGGCGCGCTCAAATCCCAGGTAAACCCGCCGGGATATCGGGTCCAAATGTTGCCTTCTTTCCAATTAATTTTCGGCCACATCTTCTCCCAATTTTTCCCGACGCCGAGCCAAATTTCTCGCTGTACGGAAAAGCCAAATTTGCCCTCGGAGTACACTCGCCACAGGGTATCGATGGTTTGCAAGTCGGTGACGGGAATTTTATCGACTTCGGTGAAGTACAACCATTTGCGTTGCACTGCATCCGGCCCGGCGTTCTCGCAGAGCTTTTGCAGGGTTAATTTGTCGGCAGATTGAAATTCCTGTTTGGCTAATAGCTTTTGGAGTTCGGAATAGTCGATGTTGTTTTCCGATCGCTCCGGGACCAGGCCGGTGGGAAACTCGGTAGCGAGAAATTCTGCGATCGCTGATGAATTGCTGTTTAACAACAGTTGATAGGCTTTTCCCTGCACTGCACTGGGGGGTTTATCCCGTTGCTCTTGCAACGATTCTTTGATGACGTTTAATCCCGCTTCTCCGATTTCGCTGAGTTGTTGCATCAGCTTGAGTTGAGTTTTTTCGGGGGCGGTTTTTAATTTGGAACGAATCGCGGCAAGATCGATTGAGGCGTCGGAAACGGCGGAGTTTGTGGGTTCATTCATAAGGCTTTAATTTGGAATTCACGTAAACCTCTTGCTCGCGTGGAAGCCCCGTGTCTTTAGACCGGGGAGGAAACGCGACAGGGGGACTTGAGTCCCCGTCAATCTTTCAACCATAGGCGTAACCATCCTTTCTGTGAATGGGTTTGCAGTATTTGTGGCTAATGCCTGCCACTCTT
>NZ_JAYFEQ010000737.1:0-354 GCF_055795085.1 Phormidium sp. CCY1219
TAAGCCCTGCCTCCCCCATCGAGTTTATTGTACCCAATCCCAATTTACTTTGTCAACCCCTTTCGGCAACAATTTCACGGTGAAATAGTAAGGTAGTACTGCTTATAAGGCGTCGGTGTAATAGCGGTTAAAAACCCAGTTTTTTTCCAAACTAAGCAAATTCTGGGATAGATACCGAGTTTGTGATTCCTCTATCTCTAAGTGAAGCAATGGTTTAGGCGAATGTGGTGGGGAAGTGGCGTAACGGCGATCGCCGCACAGTGCGATCGCCAGAGTAAAAGTTGTCCCTTCCAGGGTTATTAGAATTGAATCAATCCACTCAAACCCGCCGAATGCTTATCTAAAATCGGTTGG
>NZ_JAYFEQ010000738.1:0-12896 GCF_055795085.1 Phormidium sp. CCY1219
CTTGCTTAATTGCCCTACCTGAACCAGGGAACTTTACCTCCATTTTACCACCATTATCCCCCAACAGTCAATATTTTAATCGGCTCCGAATTTCAACAACATCCAACAATTCCCGACAATTCCCGACAATTTCCGACAAATCAAATTGTCGGGTGAACAACACCCACCCGACAATAGCCGATAATTTATTTCGGAGTATTGACAACCGCTTGAGATTCCATCCCAGAGATATCGGAAACAGCTTTGCGACTAAACAGCTTAAAATACCAAGAGACAAAAAACTCTTTCAGCGGAAACGCCACAAATGTCAGGGGATTTATCGTGACAATGATATTGCGAGCATCGGATTTCGCTTGCTTGATAATTTGCCCAGCAACCCAATCTGCTGACAGCACACCAATGGGATTCAAATTGCTTTTGAACGGACCGAGAATCAGTTTTCGCACCACACAAGGCGCATCCAGACGGCGCAGAGTGACCAACTCCCCGATCGCCCGTTTGGTAAGTTCGTACAAGGGACTAAACGCAGGGCTAACTTCCGCTTCTGACGTATTGACCCATACTTCTTTGCGAGCAATATCTTGATTGGTACGAACGGTGGTAAAGAATAGATTTAACAGACGCAAAGAAGAGAAGGTATTGACCTCATAGGAGAGGGAAATAGCTTCCGGGGTGCGATCGCCATGCGGATTGATTCCATGATTGAGAATTAGAATATCCGCCTTTTCCAATACGTCTGCCAACTCCGATTCTGCACCAACTTTCCAGGTAATGGTTTTCACCTCTAATGCTTCACCCTGGTGGGTTAAAGTAATCGGTTGATTGCCAGAAGTGAGGGCGATAATTTTAGCCCCCGCCCCGTGAAGTTGTTGCAGCAGCGATCGCCCGAGGGTTCCCGATGCCCCAGTTACCGCCACCGTTTTGCCTTTCAAAGAGAATGCTGTGCCCATCAGTTTATCCACAAAAGTAAACGTACCGCAAAAATAAGCATTTTGATTGTCGAAATGATGCCGCCAGTGATAGGTACGGTTCACCATCCAGCGGGAGGGAGGCGCAGTGAAAGGACCCGGTTGATGAGTCAAATCGGTTAATTCATCTGCCCCAGTAATTCCAGCGCCCCGGGCGATCGCGCTACCTAAAAATCCCAGGGTATAAACGCAACCCACCAGTGTCACCCATTGCTGCTGGGGCATGCAAAAATGCGCCACTGCCCACAAACCAATCCCAAACGACAACATTACCAGCGCTTCTGGCACGTCATTGCGCCAGTGCGCGTCTCGATAGATTTTATCGCTAGCGGGAGTTAAATCGGGACGAAATACCCGATGATGCCAAACGTGCAACCGATACAGAGGCGGGAAAATATGAGCCAAAGTGTGGTACAAATCGCGCACCAGTTCTGCCCATAACACGGAACCCACTCCCCAAGCAACCGTCGCGATCCAAACAGTCATTTTTTGCTACTCCAACGGAATTCAAGACAAGCGTCTTTACAGCAGTTTACAGACAATTTTACACTGTAGTGCATTGGGGATAGGAAAAAGTCAGCGCGCCCATGCATTATAGAGCGATCCGGTGGAGTGGGGGCGGGGTGACGGAAACAGACAATCCCCCCACTGGGTTTTGACTGATGCGGATTTTTGCAGGAGTAATCGCCAAAAAAGTTCCGGTTGAGGCGAGAGAGATGAAAGTTAGATTTGGCGGTGCAACAGTTATCAAAGGTGCAGTTAGAAGCAGTAAGCGAGGGGTTGCTGGATTTTTCCAGTGAAGCTGACTTAGCTGCTTGGTTGCGCGATCGCACCACCGGTTAAAGGGTTTGAGCCGATATCTTGCATCCCTCTCATTAGAAATAAATACCCGTAGGATGCGTTACCCCCGCCGTCAATTCCGACTGGAATAACCCAATCGAATATCGGGGGTAACGCATCGCCCCAATGAATAGACACCTCCCTTGATTGCCCGATCGCAGTGGTTAAAACCTTTTCGCTGCTCGGATTTTAGGAAGTAAACTCTTTTTGCAGGTGTAAAGCAATCGTATTCGTTTCAGCCAAATTCCGCCCAGTAGTTTGAATGCACAACCCGTAACCCGGATCGGTCCAAGTTAAAACAAATTCGACGATTCCATTTGGATAAGTTCGCCGAATTGGTGTCTTCAACTTGGGATTAAATGACAGGGAATTGACAATTTTGGTAACATAGGGTGAACAGCGGATTTTTTTCGCGAAAGCCGCCAAGACATCCTTCCCATGATGGTCGTCACTCAACTTCATAGGTTTGCGCGTGGGGTCGGTATCGTCTTGAGGAATGAGTGCTAAAATCGAAGTTTCTTGTTTGGCAAATTGGAGGCGCGATCGCTCGTTAAACAGAACGCCCATCGCCGACAGGGAGAGGTGAACCGTACCGTCGATATCTTCCTCGTCGAGGAGGGACTGCACTAACTCGCTATCCAAGTTCTCTTCAACTTGCGACTTGTCAAGGATTTGCTCGGTTTCTAGCTGTTCGAATAACAGATAGTGATTCAGCCAAAACGCCAGATCCAAAGCCACGGGTTGCGGTGGTAACTCGATGACTTCGGAGAACTTTTCAAATAGATAATATACTGGAATTTCCAGCGCTTGGCCAATCATTCCTGCGAAGGAAATCTGGGCTTTGTAGCCGCCCGTGGCATTAATGGCGATCGCTTCTGGGGAGAAATTTCGCACCTCGGTGCTGATTTCGCGCACCAGGTTTTTTAATCCCTCTTGGGTAAATGCTTTCACATTATCATCGCGCAAGCCTTTTAGCTCTCGAACCTCAACCTGTTGAAATTGCAAAGGGTTTTTAGTGCGTTCGTAATAGAGCTTGAGCAGTTGTCCCATTGCTTTGCCATCGTCCGTATCAGAGACGAGAAAAATCAAACGCAGGCGGTCAGCGAGGAACCCTTTCTCACAGATACGCGATATGGAGTTGATTTCTGCCCCACACAAACGGTCGGTATTCTCTCGTTCTAGCAGCAACAACGAGAGTTGATTCCAATTTTTGGACTCCCAAACTTCCTTGATAGACTCTTCAGCTCGTTTGAGATTATTCAACAAGCTGGTACCTACAGTACAAATTAGAGTAGTTCTCATTAGGTTCTCCTTGCATTCTATTCGTTGACGAGAGTTTGTCCCATGCCCAAGCGGGTTTTGATGCCAGTACCGCAAAATTCGGCATAGCGCAAGAGCAAGTGAGCCACATTGGCCAATAATGGATCGGCGCGGCTGCGAACGTTCAGGTTAACCTCGCCGATAAAGCCACTGATAAAGTTGCGGTGAAGATGAAACAAACGGGTCTTAATTTTGTGTTTTGGAAGCACGACCGCTTGACTTAAATAGGCAATCAGTTCGTCACTTCCAAGGTAAACAGGAGCAAATTCGTTCCACCGGGTCAACCAACTTTGGAACATCAACGTGGGAACTGGTAGGGGTAAATAAATCTGTTGTTGTGAAAAAGCTGTGGGTGTGGTAAATTGTAGGTTAAACTTCCGGAGCGGTTCCGGTTCGTTGGCGACTAATGTGGTGTAAAGCTGTTCGTAACTGGAGATTTCGTCTTCGCGATCGCTCACGGTAAATTCCGACCCGAGAAATTCCAGGGTATCCGATAATTCCAGATCCGCGATCGCTTTAGCCGCCATTTCGTTCAATCCGCACAGGGATAAACGGTACGCTTCCTCCGGTTGAAAGGTACAAAATTCCTTAGAAGTGCTGCAATAACCCACCAACCCAGAAAAAGCAACTACAGGTGTCTGATTTCCAGCCATCTCCCATCCCATGCGCCGATGCAATTCTTTGACTAATTCCAAATGATAAGAACGACGTAAAACCGTGGGTTGCGCCACAGATAGAGTCCAGGTCGATCGGATTAGCATTCCTTGTTCAACTCCTTAAACTTCACCCATCCCGGAACGTATTTGATATCTCCTCTCGGACCGACCACTGTGCGTCTGGATTTCGGGGCTTCAAATCCCGGCGCAGAAATACCGCAAACGTCCCGGATATTTGCAACTAAGTCATCTGGAAGCAGCAAGTTAACCGTCGTCCCCCGCATTCCGCTCCCCCACCCCAACCTCAATTGGTAGGGACAGGTTTCCGGTTCGTAAATCTCCCGAATTTGACTGAAGTCTAAATTGCGATCCATTGCCTTCGGGTTGGTTTTGATGTCATCCCAGTAATCATGTTCAAAATCCCATTGCCCTTGTGCGAATTCTTGGCAGATGCTTAAAATATCGTCAACGCTTTGAAAGGGTAGCTTCATCCCTTGCTTGTGGGAGAACCAGGAGAGCATTTCCGTATCTAGGGAAAGGGTAAACTCCGTTCGCACTTTTCGCACCATTTCTGCATAAATCGAAGCGCGATACTTGGCTTTATAGCCAGGAAAGTGACTGGATACTATTACTTCAGCTACCACCGGAATGTTGTAAGGAATTTCCTTGCCTTGTTTGTTGGCTACTTTATGCTCCACCAACGGCTGAGAATCGCTTACGTGAATTGCTCGCATAAAATCCGTGTTCGGTCCGAGTTTTGCCCGGATGGCCTTTCCCTGGTAGGTTAAGTCAAAATCACAAAACAAACTTTTTTCAAACAACTGGTCATCCAAGCGTTTTTGGTTATACTTGGAAAGACCATTTCCCTGGAGTTTTTGCCGCAGGGTTTGCTCGATCGCGCTCACCCGATGGGCTTGGTGAACCTGATACTGTTGGGCATGTTTCAGCAGGTGGTAGGCGATCGCCGTTCGGATGGCTCCCTTAATTGAAGACCCGGGAATATAAAACTGTCCCATGCCATTTCTAATCATTGGTCGCAGGTCAGTTACCTGTTCCTCTGGCCATTTGCGATTGATAAAGCCATCTAAAAAAATTGGTTCGCCATTCGGAGTTTTAGCCCCTTTCCAGTTGTTACCAAACGCATTTTCTAACAATTCTACAATACTTTCGCGATTTTCGATCGCCGTAATGTAATCTTCCAAATAACCGCGCTGTTTGAGCGCTTTTGCCAGGAATTCTGGATTGGGCAGAAAAACGCGATTGGAAGTTTGCACGTACTCAAAGGGATTTAAGCGTTGTACTTCCGAGCCGATGTGCAATATCGGACTAATAAGACGAATCCGCTTCGCCTCGCAAACATTGGGTTTTTGAATATCGGGATGTTGATGAGTAACCATTGTTCAATTGTAACTCGGCGTCAAACTGGAGAAAAAACAACTATCCGCTATGTCTCGCCGGAAAACGCGCTTTTTTTACTGCAAAATTGCACTTAACGAGCGGGCTTTTCCTTTCCCTAAAATGGCAAAATTAACCCGCCCTTCACTGATTAACCGCGCGATATTTTCTCCCGCTTGACTTTAATCGGAAGACTCAAGGCGATGCCATTGCGATAGATTTTGTGGTTGGTAAAATTTCCCGGGGTCACATCGGCCAATTTACCCAACGGAGGACGGGGAAAAACCGAGCCTTCGAGAAACATTTGCACGGATTTTCGGCGCAAATTGCGACCCGAAGGAGAACCGGAAATCCACCCCCGGCGCTCTTGAATTTCATAGCTGCATTTCTCTGTTATTAACTGCTGCAAAACCGATTCATCGTCATCCCAAAACAAACCGATCGCACAGTGAAGACTCATCTCCGAGGAAGGATTGAGGATTTTTTGCCACTCATCAGGTAAGGAAGATTCCCACTCCACTTCAAATCGTCCCGCACCGCTCGCTCGCCGTCCTCCCATTCCTTCCTCGCCTAGGAGATTCAGGGCGGCGCGCAAGTTGGTTTCTAAGGGTTTATCTTCCTCGGGAAACTCAAGCAAAAAGTACAATCCGGATAAACTGCGGATTTCGTTATTCTGTTGCTCCCACTTAAATTGCACGAACCCGGTATGGTAAAGGTTGGTTGCTGCAGTCACGCGATCGACCGCAATTTTGGGATGCTTCGCTCTTTTCGAGGTATCGTTGTAGTTAAACGTTCCGGCGCGATTTAATGCGGTACTATCCGATGGTTCTTTTTTCGTGTGGGCAATCAATTCTCGGGCATCGCTGTCTGTAAATCCTTCCCCTTGATACCAGCGATGCCACACCTGAATCGGCAGATAAGTCAGTTTTTTGTAAGTTTTGAAAAACTCCAAATCGTTGTCAGGGTAGTTGATGGGAAATTTTAGGGGACGAGGCAGGTAGTAAATCTCGTTTTTTCCATCGCTTTGGGAGTAAATAAAGGTGGAACTCATCCGCACGGGCGGTTGAGGGGAATTGAGAAACCGCTGCAACAATTCTTCTACCGCATTTTTGCCAAACAGTCGCGCGTAGGCGCTCACCCAAGCGCTAAACAGGGCATCGGAACGAATGCGATCGCTGCTTTCCTCCAGTCCGATTCCCACTTCGCCAAAGTGAACCGGACTGTTACCAAATTTGAGTTTGACTAATTTCCAAACGCTCACGATTCGTCATCCTCTCCCGGTAACAAATTTTGGATTTCTTCATTTAAGCTGTTGAAATTTTCTAACAGTTCTGGAGTGGTTTCTACTTGCTTAATCGGTTGGAGGGAACCGCCACCCCCGCCCGCAATCAGGCGGTATTGGTGGATGCTGCGATAGAAAAAGTCAAAGTTGTGAAAACTGATTTTGCCGTAACCGCGAGACCCATGTCCCCCGAGGGCGTCATCTTCCAGGATTGCCAAGGCGATCGCGATGTTTCGCAAATCTTCTTCCGCTTGCTGCGGATTTTCTACCGTATAGACCAGTTCAAACTTGAACTCCGACCCTGCAGGAACCCGCTCAAACTGACGGGGATTCGCCGCTGAAGTAATGCGATCGATACTGTTTTCAAACTTCCACTCGGTCATGTGCAATCCCGTATCGATTTTTTTCAGCTTGTCGGCTGATTCCGGGAGCAAATGGCAATCCCGGACAATCAAACGAGCGGGAGCGTTTCGCCCTTTGATTTTGGTATATTCTTCCCCCTCGATCGTGCGCGTACCACTGTGCTCCAATCCCTGACTCGTGGCAATGGAAGTTTTAACCCAGCAGTTAGACCCACCGGTGGAACCAAAGACTCGACTAATCGGACAAGTCAACGCGCCTTCATAGTGAATAAGCTGCCCGTCAATTTCCGTATAGCCCTCTTCTAAATCGTCGCTCTCGTAACGATAAACCCCACTTCCTCCGAATCGGTTGAGCGGTTTGTTGAGCAATCGTTCCAGGATGGCTCGTAATTTTCCCTTAATCGAAGAACCGGGGAGATAAGGATGCTGTGTCAGGGGGTCGCGAATCACGGGTTTATCCAATCCGCCGATATCGAGGTTTTCTCCACCTCCACCGATATGCAGTCCGGTTTCGACTTTCAGAGTGCTGGTGAGACGAAATTTCCCCAATAATGCTTTTTGTTCGGTTGCGGCTGGCATTTTTATTTTCCTCCTTCTGCTTTGTGATAGGCAATAATCGATTCGATGAACTGCACTAAGCGCTCGAAGTCTTCTGCCTTGTCTACTTTGTCAATGGCTTTTGAGATGACTTTGCTCAATGGGATAGCCGCTTTTTCGCGAGCGGCTGCATAGGCTAATTTGGGCTTGAGCAGCACTACTTCTGTTTCAATTTTGGAAAAGTCGTTTTCTTGAGCGAGGATGGATTTAAGCCGATTGATGGCATCTAAAAATTTTCGCACTTGGTTCGTCTCTAAGCGCTGCTGCTTGAGATAGGGACCAAATTGTTCGGCGTGATGCACCAAGTCGCGAATCGGATAGGTTTGTAAGCTGCCTTGTAACCCATCAATTTTTGCAATAATCTCTTGGGTGATATTTGTTGCTTGACGTTGGTTTTCCTGAGATCTAGGTGTTGTTCGAGCAGTGCGTGGTCTCGAAGGATTGGGTCGATTGGGAGAGTTAGTCATGGGATTGAGAGCGGTTCAACAGTTCTAGCCAAGTGCCGATCGCCCGAAAGTAGGGCGCGTTATAAGGATTAGTGAGGGATTTTCGCACCGGCGCAAATTCCGGCTTTTCCCTAACATGCTGAGGTAATCGCGCTAAAGTGTACGCCATTCGCGGTAAATGCAAATAGTACCGAATATCGTGAAGTTGTCCCGGGTAAACTTGCACCCTCCGCTTCTCTTCAATGTCTTTAATCATTTGCTCTTGCATTTGAGCGGTTGCTAACAAGCTGCGAACGAAGCTGCGAGCGTAATCCAGTTCGATTTGCTGGTTTTCCAGTCGTTCGACTAAGGGGAAAATGCCAGAAATTGGCGGCTGGTCTTCTGCTTTTAAATCCTCCCGAGCCTTTAGCTCGAGATTCGCCAGTGAAGCCCGTCCGAGCCATTCGTCCCACTTGAACACTTGGGCGAACAACCCTAAGCTATCTCGACCGTTTTCTTTAGCCGCCTCTTCCGCTTTACCCGAGGCATTTGCCGCTTGGTAAAGGGGGAATTTGGCGCTGTCGATGCTGATGCCCCCGGAAAGGGTAATATCGGGATTGTAGCCGGTATAGGCGCGAAAAGCTTGGTAAACGTCAAAGGCAAATTCTACCACTTCATTCCACGCCCCGCTCACGAACAAGTCATCGCCGCCCGCATAAATAAACAAGAGGTTCGGTCGAGAGTTGCCAGAGAGTTGTTTGGCGTTTTCCGATAGATTCTCCTGTCGATTCTTTGCCAAACTGTTTAAGTAAACTTTAAAGAAATAACTCATTTGGCGCGACAGTGCGGCAAGTCGGGGTAACGTCTGCTTGTCTCCCAATCCTTTGGCAAATATCTGTCCGAGGCGGTCTACATCCATTCGCAAAGAAGCCACTCGTTTGATTCCTTTGGCAATTGCTGCCATTTCCCGGGCATTCATAAATCCCGGATTGTGGGAATCTTCACTGGGTTCTTGGCTGCGCTGACCGTAGTTTCCGAGGAGAAGGGGAACGGGATTGCCTGTTTTGTAACGTTCTAAACTCCAATCGTTGATTAAAAATACAGTAGATTGTTCGTTGGCGACAGCTTGGGCGGTTTCCCATTTTTCAAAGAGGTAATAGTAGCTTTGCCCAATGCTCAATCGGTCTTTCGCACCTTTAATCGTGGAACGTTTGTCCCGCACGATCGCCTGAGTTTTAAATAGCTTGGCTCCGAGGTCAGACATGGTGCGACAAGTCCAACATGCCAAACAAGAGTTAGGTTCGTGCGGATTTAATGGTTTGAGACTTGGCAGATCGTCTCGATGGCAAACCCCACAGGGTTCGTAGGCGGGTGTGGGTTTGAGCAGTTGGGAAATTTGCTGGTTAAATTTGCGCGATTTCTGTCCCGCCAGTTGTTTAGTTGCTTTTTCCCACACTTGGGCAAATGCATTGGTTCCCACTGCATCGGCGGGAAAGGATAAGCAGTCGAGAGCTAAAAATATTTTGCCCTGAAAGGCTTTTAGCAGCCATCGGTTACAGCGATCGCGCACTTTGCTTATCTGATTTTTCACCGAGTTTCCATCATCACCCGGTGCCAGCAAATACAAATTCCCCCCACCGGCATAAATCACATTGGTGCGCGGTAAATTCAATTCAGATAACAGTTGCTCTACCACCTCCTGCGTGACCAGTTCCAGGTAAAAACTGCGCGCCCGCAGGGATTTTAACGCACCCTCGGAAGAAATCGTATAAATAAACTTTTGAATTCCGGATAAATCTCCCGCAATTAATGTTAACTCACTGGCATCCGAGCGTTGCGCCAGCGCAGCAGCAACGGTAGCGGTGGTTTTCGCTAAGTCCAACAGCGCCACGTTATCGCTTTCGCCCCACCCCAGGTAAGCGCCAAATTTCTCCAGAATTAACATCAGCACCGACAGTTGGTTCCAGTGAGTTTCGCTCAGGGAATTTATCGCCGCTCGAATTGGGGGTTTGAGCTGCTCGATCGCTGGCGCTTGTGTGGCGATCGGATAGGGAATCGGCGGATAGTTGTTGCTATCTTCTAGGTAAATTGCCGGCCAGTAATGGGGTCGGTCTTGCCCTTGGGAAAGCTTCACTGCGTCAAACAACAGACGCAGGGGTTTTAACGCGATCGGACTATCGCTCGGTGCGATCGTCGGCCATCCTAACATCTTCTTCGCTCGCCCCACCGCCTCGGAATCGGGGCCGCGATCGCGTAAAGGGAGGGAAGCGCCTGCCCAATTGCCTAATATCCAGACCGCCTGTTGGGCAATGGATAAAGCATCTGTATCAGCTAAACAAGTCATTCTCGTTATCTGGGATTAAATACACAGTTGAGAGTCATCAGGCAAACTAATATTAAGGCGTGCTGGAGGTGAGCAATCCTTTAACCCGTTCCATCAACGCCGCCGGTATGGTGGTGGCACTCCCGCAGGTCCACGGGCCGCAGGTGATTTCCAAATAGGGGTGCTGTTGGTGAATGGTTTCGCATGAGTCTAATGTACTATGAATCACGGCAAGGGGAATCAAATTTCCCCGATCGCGGCAAAACTCGTGCCAGGGTTCCACCGCTTCGGGTTGGGAACTGATAATCAGATAGTGGGTACAAGCCTCTAATATGGGCTGCTTCTCTGGTTGTACCATACCACCCACATCTACAATTGTTAAATTTTTCTGTAATCTCAATTTTAGTATCGCTTGGCCGCGATCGGGGAAAAATTCTGGGGTCAGTCCGCCTTTGTTAGCGGCTTTAAATTGCTCTGGGTCTGTATCTGCGGGCAATTCAAAAACATAGTTCCCTTCCCCATCCCAGTTGGCCCGCTGTAGGTAGATGTTCGGGTCGATCGCCAGCAGGGTGCGAAACAAGGCGTGGGACAATACGCTTTTGCCGCTATCCGGGGGACCGACCACTAGGAGTGCCGGGTGCAGGGTACTCTCTGGCGGCTCTAATTGCAACACTTGCCCGATACTCACCTCTCGCGCGTGGGTCGCCACGACCACTGCGCCTTTGCGCGGGTCGTGACAGGCGACCCAGGCGGTGGGGTGCAGTTCGTGGACTAAGTGGCCATATAACCAAATCGGTCCGCGTCCGCTGATGACGACCCCTTGGGTGCTGTCGATGCCGGGGGGTAGCTCGATCGCCCTGAGTTCCTCGGGGTACAGGATGCGATCGCGTCGGGTCAGTTCCAGGCTGAGTTTTTGATAGTTCAACCCGCTGGGGGCTTGATGTTTGCTCAGGTGCAATTGGATACCTAACTCCCTGTGACTCATGGTGCTTTCCTAACGCTTTCGTGCTACTATAGCATCCATATAGAAAGGGGGTATTCTAACAATGGCTGTGGAGTTTACCTATCCGCCCACACCGGAGATTTTGCAGTGGTTGGCGGCGGGTCAGCTTGGCAATCGCATGGTGCGATCGCTGCGATTGTGGGTGCTGTTGAGCAAGCTTTATGGTCCGCCGTCTCCTTGGGGGCGCGACTGGGAGGAGGGGTTCGCTTACTCGCAATTGCGCGATCGCCTGTTTTCCTCCACTCACTCCACCAGGGAGCGACTGGCGCAAAACCAGTCAGTGCCGGCTTGCAATGACTGGGACTGTATCTGTCACCGAACTTTCCAAGAGTTGGTCACGGAGGCCGGCGAGTCTGACTGGGAGGGGGATTGGCGGGAAGAAACCATCCGTCTCACCGGCTTGACCCCTTCCCAACTGGAGGCGATCGGGCAAGGGTGCCCCTTCGCTACGGTTCACCGCACCCTGCGCGATGACCTGAAGCACCTGGCGGACTTGGGATGGTTGCAGCGGGTCTCCCGGGGATGCTATAAATGCCTTCCCCCAAAGGAGTGGCCCGCGCCGCCGCACCGATGGCCGCGCGGCGAACCCACCGCCTCCCCCATCACCTTGTCGGCGGCGCAATTTCACGAACTGCTGCCCCTGCTGGAGGATATTTCGTTTATTCAGCCGAATTTAGAGCTGTTGATTCAATCCTTCTGGGAAGCCTCCGGGTCAGAAATTCCTGACATTTCCGGGGCGGGGGCCTGCGAGCCCCGACGGATTTTTATCCATCTCGATTACATCTTACCGCCCGCACTGCAAGACCGGGTAGATACCTACCAGGAGCAGTTGGAACAACTGTGGCGGACTGCTTCTTCTGGGGTGGTGCGGTTTGAATATGAGGTGTCCGGGGAGGAGACGCGCTGGGTGAGCACCTATCCGGTTTGCCTGCATTACGTGCGGCGGGCGAAGTACCTGAGTGCCTGGGGGGAAACCCCGGATGGGGAGATGGGATGGCACAATTTCCGCTTGGACCGGATTGTCTCTCCCCGGTTGACTGTGTTGGTCTGGGGGGACCCCCAGGTGCCGAAGATGTTGCGGAAAATGCGTCGCAATGGGGAGTTGCCCGGATCCGACGAGGTGGCCGCAGAGTTGGAGGGGGCTTGGGGGTTTAATTTCTATCTGCCCCGCAAGTTGCTGCTGCTGCGCTTTCCCCGGGGCTTTGCCGATCGCTATGTGGATAATACAGTGCGTCATCTCACCTTCGAGCCGGTGGCCTACGATAATGTGAGAGAGCTAGTGAGGCGATATGCGAGCAAGACCGAGGAGCGCGATCGGCTGTTGCGGGTGCTGGCGTCGCGAAGTCCCGAGGATGCCTACTATCGCGCTTGGATTCGATTGGGGGATATCAATGTGTTGATGCGCTTGCGCGATTGGCGACCGAAGGGAGAGGTGATTTTGCCTCTGTCTCTGCGCCAGCAAATGGCAGATGAGGCGAGGTTGGAGTTGTCTTTTTATGAGTGAGATACTGAGGCCGGTTTCAACCCACGGGCGAAAGGCGAAAGTAGCCGAATAGCACCCCACGGGGGATAAATCCCCCGTCTTACAGCTCAAGTGGGTTGAAACCGACTCAAATATTTGTCCTGTAAGGCTTTCAGCAACACCCGACGGGGGATAAATCCCCCGTCTTACAGCTCAAGTGGGTTGAAACCGACTCAAATATTTGTCCTGTAAGGCTTTCAGTC
>NZ_JAYFEQ010000739.1:0-28117 GCF_055795085.1 Phormidium sp. CCY1219
TTACAGTTTGGTTGGCCTGAGTCCGTCAGCTTATCCATACCCATTACAGGTAGGCAGAAAGCTTCCTCCTCAATCTCGCCCCGACTAAGACTTGCGCTTACACTTGTCACTACGCTCTGGGGTTCGATGGCGTTCCAGAGGTGGGGGTAAAACAGTTGCAGGAACTCTGGAAAGAAGGTGGATAGCAGTTCTTTGAATAGGCGATCGCGATCGATCGTGGGGGATTGAGTTAGGGTTGAATTGTGTTATACAGTATCATTTTTGTAGGGATGGGGGAATTAGTTTGTTATCAATTGTTTTTATCTAGAAGAGCGGAAATTGTTTATTTGATTGGGGTGGTGCGTTACCCCTGATATTGGATTGGATTGTCCCAGTGGGAATTGGCGGCGGGGGTAGGGCACCCTACGGGGTTTATTTCTGTAGGGTGGGTTTGAGTCTTTCTCCCCTGGGCGTAGGGAACCGTTGCCTTGCAATACAGGAGCGCCAATCGTTGCTTCTCGCATTGAGAGGGGTGAGACTGCTGGCTAACGATCGTGGAAGGCCGCCAAATATTGGAGATGGGTGGGGGTTTCTCTTGGCGATCGCTTATGCTTTCTCTTAACTCACTTTAAATAGTCGGGTCTGAGGAGAAGCGATCGCGGATTTATTCCCTGTCGAAGCCCACTTCTGCCAAAGCGCGATCGAGGGAGTTTCTGATATGGAGATAGCTCGCCCAATCGCGCAAGTAACCAAAGTCTAACTCGTCATTTTTTACCTTAATTATCCACAAGATATCGTCCCATAGTTGCCGCTCTTGCTCCTGGGTAGCGCGATACCGTTTAAGTTTAGCTAGCACCACATCTTCTAGGGCGGGAAACCGCAGCGATCGCTGAGGATTAATGGCAACCGCCTTATGAATATGTCGGCTAAACATAGATTGAGAAAAGCGGTCATCTTTGAGGAGTAAAATTTGGATTTTACTGCCTGTTGCGGGATGGAATAAAGTAAAATCAGACTGAGAAGCGATCGCATTGCGGGCGGCGGCCTGATTCACCTGAAATTTCGGGGTAACTCGATGCACAAATTCCGGAAGTTTTTCTAGGCGTAAATCGGCGATAAATTCTATTTTAGCAGTTTTCAGGTATTCGCGCCAAATGGAGCTAGCTAATTCGCTACTGGCGACATAGGGAATCACCAGTTCTTCAAAAATCTCTGCCACATCTAGGGCGAGGTCGAGGGGATTGGTAGAACTCAAGGGTTACAGATTCTCCAACGCTACAATATCGGCCACCGAGAATAATTGTAAAGCGTCAGGGGAGAATTTGGCCAGAGCGATCGCGCCATTGTGGTGGTGGGGGGAGGCGAGGGGTGCCCTTTCCCGAGGACCCCCGGTGGAGGAGAAGCCCTATCCCCTCCCGGGGGACAGAACCGGTGCGGGGGGAAGCGATCGCCTCGAGACATTCTGCAGCAGCGATCGCGATCGGGGAAAAATTTAATACAAATTTTAACTTTTGGCCCAGAGTCAGGCTGACGGTGCGGGAATACGGCGATCGCGACAAAATCTTTCGGAAATTCTTCATCTTAACCCCCTGTTGCACCCGGTTTCACTTAGGTAGAATAGAACACACTGGAGGCAAAAGACGCCAAAAAAAAATCCCAGCTCCAGGCAAAATCGGCGAATATTTTGTATTATAGAAAATAGCAATCCAAGAAAAGAGATTTTCAGGGGGTTTATCGCCGTCGAGGCCACTCATCTGTTCCTTATGATAGATGAATGACCGAGACCGGGTTGCAGAAACAGCAGCAATCGCTTTTACTCGATTGTGTACTGGCATACAAATCTCAAGCCATTGGCAACAGACACCGACTGCACCAGTCATCTGAGAGCCTACTGGAAAAATCGGTTAGAGACGCTCTAACCCCTCTATCATGTGGTAGTCAAAACATAGGAAAAAACATGAACCTCAAAGTCACGAATCCAGAAGAACTCGAACAACTCATCGGACGAGTGAAAGCGGCGCAAGAAGAATATGCGAACTACAGCCAAGAACAAGTAGACCAAATTTTCAAGAAAGCCGCACTCGCCGCCAACGCCGCCAGAATACCCCTAGCCAAGATAGCGGTAAGCGAAACCGGGATGGGGATCGTAGAAGACAAAGTGATTAAAAACCACTTTGCCTCCGAAATCATCTACAACAAATACAAAAGCGAAAAAACCTGCGGCATCATCGAAGAAGACAAATCCTTTGGCTTCCAGAAAGTAGCCGAACCGGTGGGAATTCTTGCCGGGATCGTCCCCACCACCAACCCCACCTCCACGGCAGTTTTCAAAGCCCTGTTGGCGCTAAAAACCCGCAACGGGATTATCTTTTCCCCCCATCCCCGGGCGAAAGAATGCACCAAAGAAGCCGCCCGCGTGGTACTCGAAGCTGCAGTGGAAGCCGGCGCACCGGAAGGGATTATCGGCTGGATCGACGAACCCAGCGTGCCCTTGTCGCAACAATTGATGCAGCACAAAGACATCAAACTAATCCTAGCCACCGGCGGACCGGGAATGGTGAAAGCGGCGTATTCTTCCGGACATCCCTCTCTCGGTGTGGGTGCGGGGAACACCCCAGCAGTCATCGACCAAACGGCACATCTGAAAATGGCCGTCTCCTCGATTATCCTGAGCAAGACCTTCGACAACGGGATGATCTGCGCCTCCGAGCAATCGGTGATAGTGGTCGATGAGGTGTACGATCGCGTGCGACAAGAATTTCTCGATCGCGGAGCTTACATCCTCTCGCCGGAAGAACGGGAAAAACTGGCCAGCAAAGTCATCATCAACGGACGTTTAAATGCCGAAATCGTGGGTCAGTCCGTACAAAAACTGGCACAATTGGCGGGAATTGAAATTCCCGAAAGCACCCGGGTTCTGATTGGCGAAGTGGATGCGATCGGACAAGAAGAGCCATTGTCCTACGAAAAACTCTCTCCGATTTTGGCCATGTACCGCGCCAAAGACTTCTCCGAAGCGGTAGACAAAGCCGATCGCCTGATTGAATTTGGCGGGCGCGGACATACCGCCGTCCTTTATACCGCTCCCCACAATAGCGAACACATCCACCAATTTGAAGCCCGGATGGAAGCGGGGCGCGTGTTGATTAACACCCCCTCCTCCCAAGGTGCGATCGGCGACCTGTACAACTTCCGCTTAGACCCCTCCCTCACCTTGGGTTGCGGCACCTGGGGAGGCAACTCGATCAGCGAAAACGTCGGTCCGCAGCACTTGCTCAACGTCAAAACCATCTCGGAACGGCGCGAGAACATGCTCTGGTTCCGGATCCCGCCGAAAGTTTACTTCAAATACGGATCCTTGCCGATCGCCATGCGCGAGTTAGCCGGCAAACAACGGGCCTTTATCGTCACCGACAAACCCCTATACGAGTTAGGCGTCACCAGCACTCTGGAAGAAGTCCTCGACGAAATCGAGGTCAAATACGATATTTTCTTCGATGTAGAGCCAGACCCCTCCCTGACCACGGTCAATAAAGGACTGGCGCAGATGAACAGCTTCCAACCCGACGTGATTATCGCCGTGGGAGGCGGGTCTCCAATGGATGCGGCGAAAGTCATGTGGCTGATGTACGAACATCCCGAAATCGATTTTGAAGGCTTCGCCACCCGCTTCATGGACATCCGCAAACGGGTTTACGAATTGCCCCCATTGGGCGAAAAAGCCATGATGGTGGCCATTCCCACCACCTCCGGCACCGGTTCGGAAGTGACCCCCTTCGCCGTGGTCACCGACGATCGCACCGGCATTAAGTACCCCTTGGCTGACTACGCCCTCACCCCCAATATGGCGATCGTGGACCCCGAGTTGGTCCTCAATATGCCCAAGAAACTCACCGCTTACGGCGGTTTGGATGCCCTGACTCACGCCCTGGAAGCTTACGTCTCCGTCTGTGCGTCCGAATATACCAACGGCTTGGCCTTAGAAGCCATTCGCCTGCTGTTCAAATATCTGCCCTCGGCGTATAAGAACGGCGCGAACGACCCGAAAGCCCGGGAAAAAGTCCATTACGCCGCCACAATGGCCGGGATGGCCTTTGCCAACGCCTTCTTGGGCGTCTGCCACTCTCTGGCACACAAACTCGGCTCTACCTTCCACGTGCCCCACGGCTTGGCCAATGCCCTGATGATTTCTCACGTCATCCGCTACAATGCCACGGATACGCCATTTAAGCAAGCGATTTTCCCGCAGTATAAGTATCCGAATGCCAAGTGGCGCTACGCTCGCATCGCCGATTATCTCCACCTCGGCGGCGAAACCGAAGATGAGAAGGTCGAGAACCTGGTAGAGGCGATCGACAATCTGAAGCGCGAGTTAGAAGTTCCCATGAGCCTGAAAGAAGTGCTCTCCGATGAGGATAAAGCCTTCTACGAACAAGTGGAAGAAATGGCGGAACAAGCGTTCGACGACCAATGCACCGGGGCAAACCCCCGCTATCCCTTGATTCGCGACCTCAAGGAACTCTACGTTTTGGCTTTTCGCGGTTGCCGCATCGATTCGGCATTGTATCATCAAGAGTCTCAAGAAGAGGTTCTCGCCGGCAACGGTTACGATACCGTCACCGATGAGGTTCAACCGGTCATCGCCGAGTCGCAACCCTCGTAATTTGTATCCCTAGCCTCCCCCGCCACTCGGGGTGAGGCGTCCGCACACCATAGCCCGCCCGCGCGGGCTTTTTTTGGTGCGCCTCCGGTATGGATTGCGATCGCTTCTGGGGAAGGAGAGGCGCTATGGGCTATGTACCGCCTACCGCCAGACTTATAGGACAAGTCTCTCCTAGGATGCTCTCGGGTGGAACCTACCGCACTTTTGGCTCGCTCCGCACCCACTCTGTGGTGGGCATTGCCTACCCTACAATACTGTGTGGTGGGCATTGCCCACCCTACAATACTGTGTGGTGGGCATTGCCTACCCTACAATACTCGGCATCAACTGTGTGATGGGCATTGCCTACCCTACAATACTCGGCACTAACTGTGTGGTAGGCATTGCCTACCCTACAATACTCGGCACTACAATACTAACTGTAGGGTGGGCATTGCCCACCCTACAATACTTTCGGCTCTCTCCGCACCCACTCTGTGGTGGGCATTGCTACAATACTGCTTGTCAGTGGGTGACACTGCTTTGTAATTAAGGTTTACCTGCATCATTCTGACGGAAAAACGATATAATATCTCTGAGTTGGAAATCGCCACGGTGGGGGTGGGGTGAACTGAGGAATTAACCGGACAAGTGGGAGGGTCGATTGCCCTGGATCGATGCGATCGCTGCAATTTTTTGGGTCGCTAGACTTGACAAATGAGATTTTTTGTGGTAATAAGGCGGAGAAAAATTTAACGGGCAGGATAGCGATCGCCATCGGTTGAATGGGTAAATTGTACGGAAAGGCTCGATTTATGTTATCCTACTCAACATCATCTTCAAAAAGTCTGCCAAAAGAAAGATGCCAAAGTTCACAAACTGTGCTAGCCAGCTAGAGGTTGAGTTCTTGTTTCGCAAGGGACTGCAACTGAGTGCGGCAGGAAATTATGCAGATGCGATCGCCAGTTACGATCGCGCCTCTCGCTTAAAACCCGACGAAGACGAAATCTGGTACTGTCGCGGAAATGCTCTGTACAATCTGGGGCACTACAATATGGCGATCGCCAGCTACGACGAAGCCCTCGAATGGAATCCCGGATTTTACCAAGCGTTGAACAATCGTGGCAATGCTCTGGACGACATCGGTTGCCACGAAGAGGCTGTCGCCAGCTATGACAAAGCCCTGCGACTGCATCCGGATCGCTACCGCACCTGGAACAATCGCGGGATAGCACTGGTGAATTTGGGGGACTACGAAGGCGCGATCGCCAGTTACGACAGAGCGCTGGAATTCAACCCCGACTACTCCCGCGCCTGGTATCATCGGGGTCTGGCATTCAAAAATTTGGGCCTGACTGACAAAACTCTCGCCTGTTACGACAAAGCGATCGCCGTGCAACCGGATTTTTACGAAGTGTGGAACAATCGTGGCAACACATTGTTCCTGATGCAGCGCTATGATGAAGCAATCTTCAGCTACGATCGCGCCGTGGAAGCTTCCCCCAACTATCACTGGGGATGGTACAATCGCGGTATCGTCTTGCAAGAGCTAAACCGCAATGAAGAGGCGATCGTTAGTCTGGACAAAGCCTTAGCCCTTGACGCCAGCAACGCCGAAGCTTGGTACTATCGCGCTTTGGCTTTAGAATGTCTCGGCTGTTCCCGCAGCGCCGAAGCCAATTACAATCAAGCCTTTGAGCTAAAACCCGACCTCGACATTTCCTCAAAACCCGTTTAATCGATCGCAGACGCACAGAAATCCGGGATTTTCCGCAAAATCCCGCCATCTTCCCAGAATTTTCTATGGCTAATTTTCTAAATACAAGCCCCGCACCCTAAAAGAGTCGGGCTAAAAATGCGAACCAAGCTGCTCCAACGCGAGCTAATTACTTCATTTTTCACCTCGTTTGTACCTCGTTTCCAGCATGAGCTGGAAACGAGGTACAGGAGGCTACGCTTTTCCCGAACAAAAGAATTTTTCCCCTATTTATCTCGGGTTTCTCATTGACTTTTTATTATTGTTTTTTTTATGGCTCGCACCGGTTACACCTTACCCGTTTTTGCCGTCGCAGCGGCTAAAGCAGCATTAATTCATGTAATAGAAAAAAGCGACAATCTAAATGCGATCGCCGTTGATTTAATCTCCGAAACTGCCGAAATTCCGATTCACCAACTGGCCCGATTGGAGAGCAATTCTGCCTTGGGCATTACCCTCAGCGACCCCGGGGACAATCTGGATTTAACGCGCGATACCCCGATTTGGGCTTGGGTGAAACTAGCCCCGCGAGAAAAACAGCCGTTAGTGTTAGAAGGCGGCGAAGGATTGGGGAAAAGCAGCACTGGAAAAGCGGCGATTTATAAATTTGCCCGCCAGTTATTTGACGCCAATTTATTGCCCCTGATTCCGGAAGATAAAACGGCGATCGCGCGGATTATTTTACCCCAAGGGCGACAATTAGCCAAACGCACCTCCAACGAAGCCTTTGGGATTTTAGAAGGATTGGCATTGTTAGGAACCAGCGGCATTTCTCAACCGCTTTCCGCAGCAGATCATTTAGAAGAATTTCGCCACCAATTGCAAGAAACCGTGCAACACTCCGCCGATTTGGTGTTTTGTTTGGGCAACAACGGATTGCAAGTCGCCAATCGGCTACAGCTTCCCGAAACTGCGATCGTGCAAACCGGAAATTGGATTGGGGCGCTGCTAGTAGAAGCGGGATTGCGCGGCGCAAAATCAGTGTTATTAGTGGGATATCAAGGGAAACTGATTAAATTAGCCGGCGGAATTTTCAACACCTCCAGCCATATTGCCGATGCTAAATTAGAAATTCTCAGTGCGGCGGCGGTGAGTGTAGGAGCCGATATTCCCACCCTGCAAGCGGTGTTAAATGCCCCCAGTGCCGATCGCGCTTATCACGAATTGGTCAAACGCGGATTCGCCGACCCCGTATTTGCCCAGTTAGCGGAAAAAATTAGTGAAAATGCCCAGCAATACCTGCGGAAATATGGCGATCGTACCTTAGAAATTGGCACCGTTTTATTCGATCGCCGAGGCAAAATTATCGCCCAAAATGCCACCGCCAAACAGTTGCAAGAGCGGATGAAAACCCCTCCCCCGCATCCCAGCTAAATCCCCCGGGCTTTGAATTGTATGTTGTTATCACTTATACTCAATATTCTGCCTTACATATAAGCCATTGTTTGCCCCCAAGGCTTTGTAAATTAAGTCCGCGTAGGCAGACATTGCCTTTGCCTCGGCGATTTCAATCCCCCGCTTTTTATGGGGTTTGATGAGAAGCGGTGCGTCACCCCCGCCATTGGTGGATATGCGCGATCGGGTGGCGGGGTTGACGCACCCTATGTCCTCCACCAAAGGACAAATGACCAATGACCAATAACCCGACGGTGCGCCACCACGATTTATTCCTCTCTCAAGCGCGGTTCTAGTTGCGGTTCATCGCCTATGTCTGGGTGGATTTCCCGTTGCATTGCCTCTTCTAACCGTTGTAAATCTAAAGGAGACAATTCCATGATAATTTCTCGCTCTTCGGGGGTAAAAGAGTCGGGAGTTTGGGAAAAACATTGGACATAATTGTACAATAATTTTAAGGCAGGCAATCGAAAGGGATGGTCGTTGGGTAATTGAGTCAAGTCTTTCAAGGCTTGTCCTTGGACTTTGCTTTGTCCGAGAAGTCTCAGCCAAAGGGTTTCCTGGGTGCGCGGGAGTTGGTGAATCGCGGCGATCGCGGTTTTAAATCCTGAGGGAAGGAAATAAATCCCGGCGCTCCAATTTTCTCGGTTTTCTGTGGCTCCAAATCGCCTTAAGAGGGCGGCTGAAGCGGTGGGCGTCAGAATCCACAAGTGAGGGAATTCGGACTCAGGGACTCGGGTATGGCTGCGGTTGGCTTGTCGGTTGAATTCAGCATAAAATTCAAAAGCGGTAACAATGCACTGGCGAACTTCTCCATCGGATATGGAATGGAGAAAGACTGCAAAAATTGTAGATTTTGCGGCCATTTTTCCCAAGGTTCCTAAAGAATTGAGAGGCATGGGGGAGGGGCCATTCGGGGAAAAGAAAACCTGAAGAGGTCTGGGGTCGGGGATGAGTTCTTGCCGAATGTTGATGGTTCCATATTTATGGAGTAGCTCTGTGAAATATTGTTTGTGAAAGGGCTGGTGGGCAAAATGTTTCATGGAAAGTTATAGTGAGGGTGGATTAAAATGGTATTTTATCTTGCGTGTTGATAGGGAATATGGGGGGAATACTTGTGGCATAGAAGAGCGCGCAAATGAACTCAATCCGGTGTCGAATCGCAGCCGGATTTTGACCGCCCGCCCAGAGGGTGGTGTTGGCGGGGGATCAGCCCCTTCGTTGAAGGTAAGCCCCTTTTGTGCGATGTTTCCCCTATCTGGAGCGCCGAAGGCTTCATCGGCTGGTGGCGCTTGGGTCTTGTATTGCATTCCCCACCCCAAAAAATGTATGATGCGATATGACAATCAAACGGGGGGCGCACATGGGCGTATCCAGGGTGAATCTGAGACGGGAAAGGATTGTGACAGTTGTTTACCGATGGTGCGTTGCCCCTGTAGTGCGATCGCAAGGGTGTTTCTCCAAATTACCCGCTTTGTTGTTCGTAGAGGAGTTAGAATGAATGATTAATCTGCCCAATGTTCGAGCGCTGGTTATCGGACATCCCGACCTCGCTCGCCATTTGTCCCCCCAGAGTCCTCGCAATATGAGTCAAATATTTGCTGATTTTGTCGAAGAAATGCCCCCCTGCACGGAATACTTAATTCTCGCCTGTTCCCCCAGTTCCCTGCCCCTGAAGCAGCGATGGCGTACCAATGGGCTTTCCGCAGATTTTCTCGCCGACTACGTAATGACGTTCTTTCCCGGGGGCGATGAAGAAGATTTGCGGATTGAAAAACCCGAGGAGATTCGCTCATCAATTAGCTACATCGTGAATGAGTTATTAGAAAATGCGATGAAATTTAGTGATGAGTCCTCTCCCTATCCGATTACCGTTCAAGTTTATTTATACCCCGAAACCATTGCGATTATCACCCATCACGGCATCACCCGCCAACAACGAGCAACATTAGAGGCGTTTATCGAGAATTTGCAGAAGTCAGATCCGGCAGAATTGTATTTCCAGCAGTTGGAGAAAAATGCCTTAGAAGACAGTAGCGATTCGGGGTTAGGCTACTTGACGATTCTTAACGATTATAATACGAAACTCGGTTGGAAATTGGAAACCATTACCGAACCCACAGAAGCGATCGCCCTGACCACAATGGTACAATTGTCTGTATTGCGAGACCAACATACTGTCTGGTGAATTTCCCGGATTACCCCCTAAAATCTCACAAGTGGACTGACTTTTGCTCCCTAGAGGGAGTATAGAGGCCATCGCCTATATACTGCTTTTCATACTTGGTTAGAGATGCGTCCGAACCCCGCTTTTGTAGAGATGTGGATTTATCGCGTCTTTCAGGGGACTGGGGGGCACCAACCGAGAAAGTAGGGTGGACAACGGGTTGCCTACCCTATCCGTGAGTTAAGTGCGTCAGTCTTGCTATGCATTATGTAACAGAGACAACCTCAACAACCGGATGGAGGAGCGCCACCGATTGGCAATGGAGAAAAATATATCATGCAGCCATTTAGGGAAATCGAAAACCCGGTTTTGGGAAAAACCGGGCTAAGAAAGTGCCAGAGAAAAGGTTAGCTGTTGCCACGCACTAATTTAATTCACAGAATTTGCGTTCGCGATCGGAATCCGGTTCTTGCCAAGAATAGGCAAAATGGCTCACCGAATTAATCCGAGAAGAATAGCGACGCAGGGCATACATTTGGTCTTCCAAAGACGGACGATTGGTCACCTCTTGATTCCAATCTCCAGCCAAAGCCGGAATCACCTGAGTCCCTTCTGGAGCCATCTGCAAAACCCGTTCGATTTGCTCCATAATGCAGGCGGTTTTACCACAATTAGCATAAGCCATTGGATGCCACTGCATTGAGCTTGGGAAGCGATCCCAGGGTTGCAGTCGAGAATCGAAGCCCCCCTCACCCACGGGACGATTGCCCCCGGGGAAAAACACCGCGCCGCCGGGAATATTTTGCTCCTGGACGCGATCGTAAGCCAAAGTCAGAAAATCGATAATTCCCTGCACCGCGTGAGCCACGCTCAGATACCACAATTGCCACTGCATTTCCGGAAGGCGTTCCGAGGGAGTGCCCAAACTCTTAGAAGAAGACACGGTGCGACCTTGCCAGAGCGCCTGTGCTTCGTCCGGATAGAGATTATCCACCGCTTCAATATCCTCAGCGGTAATGTATCCTTGGGTGACATAGCGGCGGATCAAATCGCGACCCTTTTCGTTGAGACCGCGTTGGAAGAGGGTTTGCTGAGACGCTTCGCTGTAGATCCACAAATCGAACGGTTTAGTAACCACCGACGCCGTACCGACCCCGCGCAGGTAACGCACGTAGTCAAACAACATGCCATCCGGTTGGCGCTTGAGGAGTTCATCCACCATCGTGGCGTAATCCCGGCGAGCGATCGGGCTGTAGGGGTCTACAAACACGTGATTGGCGTGACTCGCCCCCACATCGTGCAAGCCGGCATCTTGATTCACCGTCAGGGTGGTTTCCCCCTCACCATTGCGCGCCAAAGCCGCTTGTCGGTCGGGTAATTGGGCGTAGGTATAGCCAAAATTCATGGTAAATAGCCATGCATAGACCTCTAGACCCCGATCGCGACCTTTAGCGATCGCCTCCGCCAACAAGTCCACGGTTTCATACCCCGGGATGCGAAGTACCGAAGGCCACGCCGTGGGATTCTCAGCTTGGGGAAGCAGCACTCGGCCATCGTAAAACACTTCCACATACACTTGGTTGTAGCCCTTATTCACAATTTTATCCATCAGGGCCTCCAACGCGCCCGGTTGGGCGTCGCAGGGATATAGGCGCAACCAGAGAGCTTGATTTTGCGGCCAAGTGCTGCTGCGGCACTCCTGTAAGCGAGTTGCTTCCCGTTCCAGAAAAGCCTGATAGCGGTCTTGTGCCTGGGAGTCGCCGGATAAAGCGGCTTGGCGCAAGGATTCTTTTTCTGCGATTTCCCCGGGAGAAGCCAAACAGGATCCCTGGACCTGAGCGCCAGCGGGTAGGCTCCACAGGGGGAAACTGGCGATCGCGGTGAAAGCGCTAGCCAGTAAAGCGCGAGATAAATGCTGCCAGTGAAGGGTCATTGCTCTTTGAAGTTGAAAACAATCGATCGGACCGATAGACATGCGGTTCGAGTACAAAACGCCATTTGAGTAAACGACACACTCTTCATCCCTGGGCCTGGTTTTCCGATGGAATGGCGGGCACTCAACCTTCGGAATCTGCTGAGGGTGAAACTGACAGGGGGTCTCGGCGATCGCCCGGGAGAGAACAGACCAAGCCACAGAAAACCGCAAATCATCTCTAATTGAATCGCCGATTTTCCGCCCGATGCACAAGCACTCCAATGGTCTGGAATGGCGAGCGAGCGTGACGACATCCCTACAGGGTGCCAGTTTCATTGCCCTTGCATCCCAGCTTGAAGAAAATACATCTTGAGTTTAATATTCCCCAAATGGGGAAGCCGCGCGATCGCGCCAAAAAATCTCCTCCGGAGAAATACCTGCCCTCAGAGACACCCGGGGCAATCGCACCCCACCCAGGGGCGATCGCCGGAAAAAAGCTCCTCATGCAGGCAGCGCGCCTAGGCCCCTCGCTTCAGCGCCGATTCTACCTGCCGGAATTCCTGTTCTAGCCGATTTTTTAACTTTTCGGGGATCGGACGGTTCGGATAAGAATTGTAATGTCCGGCGAGATTGTTCAACGCGGTTTGCATGGTGGTAAATGACGGCAGCTTAGACACGGAAGAATCGCGCCGATAGCGGGCAAAAAATTCGTTAATCTTCTGACGCGCATCTGCCTGGGCTTCTGCCTTGGTGGGTGCATCTTCTGGCAATTCAATCGCCGTTCGCAAGCTATTGACCAGCGCCAGGGTGTCCTGGGAATAGTTGCCGCTGAGGCTTCCGGCACCAGAACAGCCCACTAAGGCGATCGCCAGTACCAAAACTAACGCGAACAAACGAGATAAAAAGCGCTTTATCGAGATCATATGAACCAAATCCTGACATCAAAATTACCGTTTATCCTATCTTGGATTCGATCCCGGCGCGCGATCGCCAAAAAATATTTTTCGGAGGCGATCGAGGGGTCTGTACCCCGCCATCCGGCACAGATGCCAGCACTCATCCGCCTTTCGCTTCCACTCACCCCCCGGGGAAAGTCCCCGCCTCTGCCACGACCGAACCCCAGATATCCCCCCTCCATCCCGCGATTCTTGGAGTACGATCGAAAAACTAAAACATCTCTCTATCCTACCTCTATCAGGTGGAATTCAAATAAATCATTGGAGGATTTGGAGGGGGATGTTATTATTGCAAAGAAATCACAAGCGTTTATGGTGAATGAGTATGGCACAAGCACCTGTGTCTCCAGTGGTGCTAGTCATTTTAGACGGTTGGGGCTATCGTGAATCAACCGACGGAAATGCCATTGCCGCTGCCAAAACTCCCGTGATGGACAGCCTTTGGGCCGCCTATCCCCACACGACCATCCGCACCTCCGGTAAAGCCGTGGGACTCCCGGAAGGTCAAATGGGCAATTCTGAAGTCGGCCACATGAATATCGGCGCGGGACGAATCGTCAAACAAGAACTATTGCGGATTACTGATGCCGTAGAAGATGGTTCTTTGTTGGAAAACCCCGCTCTGGTAAAGGTCTGCCAGGAGGTGAAAGCCAATGGCGGCAAACTCCATTTGATGGGTCTTTGCTCTGAAGGTGGCGTCCATTCGCATTTGAGCCATTTAATTGGATTGCTCAAACTGGGAAAAGCACAAGGCATTTCAGAGGTTTGCATTCACGCAATTACCGACGGTCGGGATACTTCACCCACTGAAGGCGTCGAAGCCATCGGCAAAATCGAAGCGGCAACTCGCGAGATCGGTGTGGGACAAATTGTCACGATTAGCGGTCGGTACTACGCGATGGACCGCGATCGCCGCTGGGATCGCGTACAAAAAGCATATGACGTGATGACGCAAAATGGCGAAGGAGATGGTCGCAGTGCCACGCAGATTCTCCAGGATTCCTATGCCCAAGACATCACGGATGAGTTTATTCTCCCGATTCGGGTGGGACCGGGAGCGATCGAAGCCGACGATGGGGCGATTTTCTTTAATTTCCGTCCCGATCGCGCCAGACAGCTAACTCACGCTTTCGTCAGTCCGCAGTTTGACAGCTTCCCTCGCGATCGCATCGAACCGCTCTCCTGGGCTACTTTTACTCAGTATGACCCGGAATTGCCGGTATTGGTGGCGTTTGAACCGCAAAACCTGAATAATATCCTCGGCGAGGTCATCGCCCAACGGGGTCTGCGTCAGTTTCGCACCGCCGAAACGGAAAAGTACGCTCACGTGACCTATTTCTTTAATGGTGGCTTAGAGGAACCATTTGAAGGAGAAGACCGCGAGTTGATCCCCTCTCCTATGGTGGCCACTTATGACAAAGCACCGGAAATGTCCGCAGAAGAAGTTACGGATGTGGCGATCGCTGCTTTTGAAAAACGCCTGTACTCTATGGTGGTTATCAATTACGCCAATCCCGATATGGTCGGCCATACGGGTAAAATTGACGCCTGCGTAACCGCGATCGAAACGGTCGATCGCTGTCTGGGTCGATTGTTGCAATCGATTTCTCAAGTCGGCGGCACCGCTATTATTATCGCCGATCACGGCAACGCCGAGTACCTGCGCGACGAACAAGGCAACCCCTGGACCGCCCATACCACTAATCCCGTGCCTTTTATTCTGGTAGAAGGTGAAGGGGCAAAAATCCCCGGGCATGGTACGGAAGTGACTCTGCGATCGGATGGTTGCTTGGCAGATATCGCTCCGACTATCCTCGATATTTTGCAAATTCCCCAACCGTCTGAAATGACTGGTCGCTCTATGATCGTTTCCGCCGGCTTGAATGTGGAAAAGCTTCCCGAACCGGTGCGAATTCCTCTCTAGCAGCAATTTGCTGTAAAATCTCTTTCCTGTTGTCCAATGTCGTTTGTCTCTCGTTTTTGACAAATGACTGAGGACACTTGACTTTTGCACCTTTCCTCTGATTCGCAAACAATTCACTCAGGTTTTTCACAATGAAGCTTATCGATATCCTCGAAATTGCTTGGCTGATATCTGCCCTCAGCTTGATTGTTTTGGTCTTGCTCCATAGCCCTAAAGGAGATGGAATTGCTGGCATTGGCGGTCAAGCTCAGCTCTTTACCAGTGCCAAAAGTGCAGAAACCTCCCTCAACCGCATTACCTGGATCCTGACAATTCTGTTTATGGGTTTGACGGTGATTTTAAGCGCGGGATGGGTGGGATAAATTTCTCGAGCGGCAGGTCTGTTTTGACTTCAAACCACATTGACGCTCTTTGGTCAAATTTCTAACCCCGATTTCATCTCGAAATCGGGTTTTTAACTTGCTTCGCAACAACTCTCTCTTGACTTCTCCCCGGTCTAAAGACACGGGGATTCTTTATTAAGCAGTCCAGAAATGAACTCTTAAAGGCGTAGTCAAAGCGCCTCTACTTAGTTGACTCAAGTTAAGCTTGAGCCTTCCAGATACTTTTCTCAAAATATTTGCTGCACCGTTACAATCAGCATTCATTAAATAGCCAGCAGCAGATTGATACAAACCTCGTTTAATACGTTTTCCAGAGGGTTCCCCGTTTTCGGGTTTTTCACCGTAGATTGGGAGAAAGTCATTATCTAAAAACGACGCTTTCGAGGTATAAAATTCTTCAGTTTCTACAAATTGCAACCCATATAAATTGCAGAGTTGTTCAATTCTGTTTTTAATACGAGCCGTAGGAATTTGTAACAACAGACTTTTGATTATTTTTAGCCCCTAATTCAATGGATTGTTTTTGACCTTTATTCCACCCAAAAACCACTGTGCCAATTCCATGTTTAAGGCAATGGTTTATGATTAATCCTGCTGCTTTATTAACAGCATCCCGCATTTGGCGATTACGTTTTTCGGTGATAAGAGCTAACCTTTTAGACCAAAAGCCTTGGGGTTTATTTTCTTTGATTGCAGCAATTTGCTTGTTGTACCACTGATTTTTAGACTTGAGATTTTTCCCATCAATAATAAAACTTTTACCTTTGGTATCTACACAAGTTAACCAGTTATTCAAACCCTGGTCAATAGAAAGCGCTTGACCAGCGTCTAACTTAACTGACTGAGTTTTCATTTCATAGACAAACTCGGTGTAAAAATAATATTGGCAGCTATTTTATCAGAAGTTGCCACAGAAAAAGGTTGGCTAATTAAAGGGTTAGAAATAGCCCCGGACTATGTTCATGTATTGATTGGTAGAGCATGGGTCCGATGTAGCCATTCACAAAATAGTTAAAGCTTTAAAAGGCAGGTCATCGAGACTGTTGAGACTAGAATTTCCTGAGTTGTGCAAACTACCAAGCGTATGGACTCACAGTTATTTTTATGACACTACGGGGAAGGTGAGTACCGCTAAGATTTGGGAATACATTAACGACCCTCATCACGGCGGTTTCAACCGCCGTTCGCTTTTCCGCCCCGAACTAAAGTTACGGGGCTACCAAGCTCTCGTCTTTTCTCCGTGTAGGGTTTGCCCTACGCGAGGTTTTCACTCTCTCCCCCGCCTAGGGAAGCACCACGGTTCGCCCCCCAATGCGAAAGCGATCGCTTTTCGGAAACGGGTTAATTTGTCATTATTTTTTTTAGTAAAATCCTGGAAAACCTGGGGAAATTTTTGGGTTGCCATTAGTATATCACATTGGGGGCAATGCCAACTCTACAAGTCTGGTGGTGGCAAGAACTGGCGGTGGGCAATGCCCACCCTACTATATATATAACATATAGCAAGCCGCTTTTTTTTGTGAGGCAACCCTGCCCGATGGTAGTGGCACCGGAGGGAGTTTATTGCCCCTTTCTCGAAACCGATTTTGGGCTTACCCACCGCCGCAGAGGGGGCTGGTTTTTCGCAAACTCGAGCCGGGAAGGGATCGAGGGGTTGGGGGTTGCGATGGATCCCATGCAGGCAGAATGGGCGATCGCCCTCCTTGGCGGTTGGGGGCAATTTCACCCCCGGATTGGCAAACCGTTGGCAGTTTTGGGGTGGGAATCGAAAAGAATCTTTTGCCTACCCTGGGTAGCAACGAGAAATCTTGCCCCTCTCCCTGCCCATTTTAATCCGCCTAAATAATAATTGCAAAAAATTGAACCTGCGCTATAATAATTAACAACCCAAAAAGGAAATTGAAAGCTAAAACAGGGTGCATTTTTTTTCGCTTCAAACCGTCAAGTTTTTAAAAAATTCATCTAACGGATAAAAGACCCGAAACCCTTCCGGCCAGACTCAGGGAAGCGCGGGATCCCGGAAAAAATCACTGCAATTAACGACATAAAAGGCTCCCGGAATGTGAGAATAAGAGAGCGCCTAGAGATTGAGATGGCCAGAAAAGACCCTGGCACTCATCCAAGTTATGTAGGAAGGAGAACGGACAGATGCTCAAACGAATTGCCACCCTAGTGGTGTTAGTCGCGACATTGATGCTGACCAGTTGTGCTGTGTCAGCCACCAGCGGACTGAAAAGCCATGTGGATAGCTACCAAGGATATGAATTCCTCTATCCCAATGGCTGGGTGCCCGTGAAGGTAGAAGACGGTCCGGAGGTGGTGTACCACGACTTAATCGAAACCACCGAAAATGTAAGCGTAGTGGTGAATCCGGTTCCGGAGGGCAAAACCCTCAGCGACCTGGGCACCCCCACAGAAGTCGGCTACAAACTTTCCAAAAACGCGATCGCCCCTCCCGATTCCGGGCGCGAAGCGGAATTAGTCAACGCCGAAGCGCGAGAAAAAGGCTCGAAAACTTACTACGAACTAGAATATGCAGTGAAACTCCCCAACCAAGCGCGGCATAATTTAGCCAGCGTGGCGGTCAGTCGGGGCAAACTCTTTACCTTAAACCTCTCGACTCGCGAAGAGCGCTGGGGAAAGCTGCAAGGACAGTTTAAAACCGTGGTGGATAGTTTCTCAGTCTATTAGAGGATCGGTGTCGTTTTAGAGAAAGCAAACTTGAAACCGGGTTTTTGGCCGCAGTTGTTGCGAAGCAGGTCAATGGTTTGCGAAGACAGCCGGTTTCAAACCGCTACTGAACCGACGCCCTCGGACTTCTCGAACATCATCTACTCATCAGTCATCCCCAGGGATGACTGGTGAGGCGCACAGTGAGGTAATGAAAAACCACACTGTGTTACCCATCTGCGGAAAAATACAGAAACCTTCGCCAAGTAAACAGAATCAGGGATGACTATGGGTACACCTGCATTTGTATTAGGCTCAACTTCCCCCGCCCGCCTGCGTTTGTTGCAAAGCGCCGGCATCGAACCGATTGTTTGTCGCAGTGACTTTGATGAATCTCAAGTGCAGTTAACCGATGCGGTAGCGCTGGTGAATACCCTGGCGCAGCGAAAAGCAGAAACCGTGGTGGCCAAGTTTCGACAACCGGATCGATCGCCAGAGATAGATGCGGCGTCTTCGTCACCGGTGGTGGTACTCGGATGCGATTCGGTGTTGGCCCTAGAGGGGGAAATTCACGGCAAACCGGCCAATCCCTCAGAAGCGATCGCCCGCTGGCAGAAAATGCGCGGTTCGGTGGGCGAACTTTATACCGGCCATGCTTTACTCGACGTGGCCCGCGATCGCGCCGCCATCCGCTGCCAAATGACCCGGGTTTATTTCGCCAATATCAGCGATCGGCAAATTGAAGCCTACGTGGCCACCGGGGAACCCCTGCGTTGCGCCGGTTGCTTTGCCATTGATGGCCGAGGCGGCCTATTTGTGGAAAAATTAGAAGGGTGTCACACCAATGTGATTGGCCTCAGTCTCCCCCTGCTGCGGCAAATGCTGGGGGAACTCGGCTACGATGTCACTGACTTTTGGGCCTCGGATCCGCAGTGATGCTCGGGGCAACATCCCTCCTGCTTCTGAAGATTTCACGGTCAGCTTGAAACGAAACGCGACCTTGCGGGAGTGCCTGCGCGTTATTGCCACTGGGTTTGCCTTCCATAAGGATGACCTCCCGAAATCCCCTCTCTTGCTCCTGGCAATTTTGGCACTGAACGGATGAGCGATCGCTGGTTCGGGGGATCTGGGATTGGGAGGGGCGATCGCCTCTCCCAATCCCCCTGTCAATTCACCCTGATGCTGACTCGGATGCGGTATCCTCTGGGTCAGATCTGCCCCTTGAAATATCGCTCTTTTTGCTACTCTTCCTGCGAACCGGATATAATTTACCACTCGACCATTGCATACCCTTTGTTCCGCTGATTTCTCCCACGCGGGTCGTTGTTTTTCTGCATCGTGCCAAGGCGAGTCACCACATAATTAGAGAAGCGCCGGGACGTGCATCGCAGCAACATCCACTTACTCAAAACCCGCTGCACTTTTCTCTGAAATAAAATTTTCGGATTTAAGCGAATCGCCTGTTGCAATTTTTCTCCGGCTAGCTTAATTTTATCATCATCCGGCGTATGATTAATGCACAAACGGGCAAGATACTGATAGGTATTCGCCAAACTTTCCGGTTTCAGGTGTTGCAGCTCTTCTGGCGCATCATTAAAGGCGCGATCGATAACCAGCAAGCTGAATTTTTCCATCACATCTACCTTGGATGCCATTGAAGTGGCGGACTGACGGTAGAGAATTTGGTACTTTTTCACCAACGCAAAAGGCCATTTTGCCGCTACCCTCAGCCAATATTCCCAATCTTCAATCGATTTTAAATTGCGGTCGAATTTACCCACAGATTCAATCGCGGTTTTGCGAAGCATGACGTTTGAGCCAGAGGTAATGAAGTTACCCACCAACAGCTGAGGATAAATCTCTCCTTCAAACTCTACCGGATAATCCGGACTAAAGTTTTTTCCGTCGCTATCCATAAAGCTCGTCCAGCTATACGCCAGTCCCGCTTCTGGATGCTTTTGCAAGGCTGCCACTTGCAATTCTAGTTTATCCGGCGTCCACAAATCATCCGCATCGATAAAGGTAATAAATTCCCCCTGAGCGCGATCGATGCCGCGATTGCGCGCTTCTGGCAATCCGCCATTTTCATACGAGAACACTTTCATCCTCGGTTCGTCAATGGTATCGAGTACCTCTAAGGTATTGTCCGTAGAACCATCGTTAATCACAATCAATTCAAAATCCCTAAATGTTTGCTTTTGAATCGAACGAATGGTTTCTAAAATTGTATCGGAAACATTATAAGCTGGAACAACTACAGAAACTAATGGCATAATAAAATTTTCCTCTTCGTTAAGCACAAACCAATTTAACGTTATTCCCTACCCCTTAAACCTGGTTAAAGGCGATGTAAATTACCCAGTTCTATCGAGGGAAATGTAAAGCATAACCCCCCCCCGATATCCACTCGCGTTCTCATGGTTACTGGGTATTTATGCGAGTGGCTGGCTACCCATTACTGGGCTATGCTATAATGGTCGAACGTCATTCACAAACGAGGCCACCGCAGGATTGTAAGGTTCAATTTACCTTTCCTCGGTTTATCCAGTAATTCCAATGGTAAACATGGCTTGGGTTTAGGATATAACCAAGCCAATTAATCCGATAATATTATGAGTATCAATCAAAATTGGCTCGCCTACTGACCGATTGTCAAGGAGTCCGGGATATAACGTTTCACTATTATTATGTAATCACAATTGTAAAGCGCGAGGTTGCCAAATTGGCAATCCTTTACAATTCTTAAGAAAACGGCAGTGCGAGAACTCGTCGGCAGCGATCGCCACCCAAAATTAGCCCAAAGGAGGAGTGACATCGGAGGCGATCGCTATTTTTTGCTTCCCATTCCCGCTTCCCGATTGCTTCATTTGGGAAAATAAAGTCTTACCAAGCCCCTCCCTTTAGGGATGGGGTTCCTGACCTACCTTTTCCCCTATCTCTTATGCTACTAATCTACCACGACTGAATAATCAGCGCATCTTCCCGTTGACATAAACGAATCCCCATCCAACTTCTCTACCGAAAGAGGCGCTGGAGGGTACGGAGGAGGAAAAATGATACCAAGTCCGCCGCAGCGAACTTGGTAAAGATGAGGGTAAGCTGATGTTGCGCTATTTTACCTTATCCCACCACCGCCGAAGTTTGAATTTTCAGCATCGGTTGACCTTCAAAATCCGGCGGGATCGGGGCATCTAATAAATGTAACATCGTGGGGGCTAAATCCAACGAATGACCGGCTGGAATTGTCGAATCCGCTTCGATTCCCGGCCCTTTCGCCACCATAAACCCATCCGAACGGTGAGAACCGGTGCGGTTAAACGGAACCGGGCCGATGCGTCCGATATCGGGACTCTCCACCACATCTGTGGCCGATTTATCTTGCCAGATGACCACCAAATCGGCATCGGGAAGCTTCGGATCCGAGTCGGTGGGGTTTTCCCGGGTACGGATGATATCCTTCACCATCGGTTCGCCGGTGCGCGCATCCACCATTTGCGAGAGTTTGGCGATCGTCTCGTCACAGACGGCGTGATAGTCTGCGGGATCGACAATGCCGTGGGGTTCGCGTCCCTTCAGGTTTATCCGGATATATCCTTCAGAAAAACTCGGCAGGGCAAACGCTTTCATCTGCGGCCAAAACGGCTGATACCACGCCGCACTCTGGTAGTATAGCGGATTGGAGTTTTCCCGCATCTCAAAGGGCGAAACAAGCTCCATTTCTTCCGAAGTGCCGAATATCGGTTCGATGACTTCAAACACCTTGCGGGGAAGCTGTCGGCGCAAAAAGCCTTTAACCGGATTTTGCTCGTGCTTCATACTCCATACCGTTCCCATCCAACCGCGCTTTGCGCGTCCTTTCGTCACTGGCGGACCGGGGGGTTCATTCACGTTAGCGCGCGCGAGTCCGTATTTGCCCGGGAAGTTCAAGCGGAACATAAACTCCGGGAGAAATACCATGCTGGGTAGATCCATGTTGTTAAAATCCATCCCATGCGCCGCAAACACCGCCACGCGCGCGTTTTCCGGCGCTTCCGAGACAATTTCCCCGATCGCCTCATCGATCGCTTCAAAGGTTTCTAGCATCGGATCCCCCGATCCGCGATCGGCAAACAAGGGATAAAGCGGATGATTGGGCTGACTCAAATGCCAAAATACATGTCCGGCGCTGTGGGTTTCGCCAAAAATCGTCAAGAAGAAATCCCAATCTTCTCCCTCGAGCAAATCCTTGCAAATTTCGCCCCGACGCGCGATTCCCACCTTCATATTTTCCTTTAGCTCTTCGAGCGCTTTCACATCCATCACGCAGGCAAAATCTTTCAGCAATGTAGGATGTTCCCCATGCTTTTCGATGGTTTCTTGCAGGAAAAATTCCGGCTTGGAATGAGTCGGCGTTTGCGGAGAATGCGCCCCCCAGGCTAATGCTTGGACGCCATTTACTCCGGAAGCCAAAGGCGCTTGCGGCATGTCAAAAACCGCCACGCGATAGTCATCCCCCAAGGCATAAAATGGTTGATGTTCGGCAAAATCGTGGGATTGGACGTTCTCCACCTCGTAGGTGCCTTCTTTCAGTTTTAACGGTGCCCAATAGCCCGTTTCCTGCGGCGATCGCCCGGTCAGAAATGTAGTCCAAGGGGTTTCGGCGCGATAGTAATCAAAGGTTCTCAGCCTTCCGTAAGCTCCCTCATCGCGCAAGCGACGCAGGTTTTTCAAATGTCCTTGGGACATCCATTCTTCGATGATTTTCGGGTCGGCAGCATCCAGTCCAATTGCAATCACAGGATGTGTCATAGTTTCTCCTTGGTTTACAAAAAAATACAGATACCCCATGTCACCAATTGCCAGATTTTTGAGTGACAGTTTTATGGGGGTTAAAATGATTGGCTTTGCTCGATTTTACTTGAGTTTTATTTAGAGAAAAATTGCGTTTTTTTGAGCTATGCCATAGGTGTTAGTTTGGCGCGATAACCCGTTCTAGTTGGTCACGAGTTAGTCGCTCGCTTCGCCTGACAAGCTTCATCAATCCCTCAGTTATTTATTCCCTTTACCCATCCCTGAAGGCAGAGCGATCGCCTCTTGACGGTGGAGGGTTTTAAAGAGTAAAAAAAGGCAATTGGTTGGGGAAGTCTGCTAAAGTTAGGGATTATTTTTCTCCTTGCAAAGCTTTCTATCGTTATACTAAAGCCATAGGGAAGTCCGCGTCATATATCTAAAGACGGAATTGAAACGCGATCGCCAAAGGTTATCGTTCCTGACGGGCATCTTTCCCGGGCAGCAGGGTATCTGTCATATATCTAGAGAGTGAAATTTCTGGGGATCGCCTCTGTCCACAGCGGGAGTTTTCGCCGGGGAGTGGGCGCGCAATATGTGCTTAAGCGACCTGCAAGCGATCGCCCGGAATTGGCAAGGGTGGGGAATTGGAATCGCCCCGGGCGAGAATTGCCGCGATCGCTTGCACTAAGCGATCGCCCTGAAACGGTTTGGTCAAATAGGCGGTTGCGCCCAAACACCTTGCCCGGTGTAAGTGTTGTGGCGTAGCGCGGGAGGTCAGCATGGCGATCGCAATCTCGCGCCACTGCGGGCGATCGCGAATGCACTCGAGCAACCCAAACCCGTCCAAATTGGGCATTTCCAGATCCGAGAGTACCAGATCGAAGCGGGAGTGCGATCGCTGCAATTGTGCCAACGCCTCCCTACCGTCGCGACAGAGAACCACCGCAAACCCCGCCTGAGACAGCAATTTTTCCAGCGATCGACGCACGGCGATCGAATCATCCACCACCAACACCTGCGCTCGTGCGGGCACTTGTGCGATCGGCGCGGGGGTTTCCTCCGGAGGAAGAATCTCCTCCAAATGTTGCAACGCCAAAATCGGCACCACCGCTCCGCTTCCCAACACCGTACAACCCGCCACGTAGGGCGGTGCGCTCACGGTCATTTCCAGGGGTTTGAGAACCACCTGACGTTGCTCCAAGATTGCATCTACTGCGATCGCCACAGTGCGATGTTTCCCCTCCACCACCAACGCCTCCCTCGGCACAACGTTCCCCTCTGCGTCATCCCGATTGTAGCGTCCGTAGGGCAGCAACCCCGACAGGGAAAACAACGGCAGAGCGTGCTTTTCCCACTCCACCTTCCCCGCCGATACCTGTGTCGGCGAGAGGGAGATGCAAGCGCGCACCTGCTGGGTTTCAACGGCCAAAATGCGCTGCTGACACTGGCACAGATACGCCGATACCCGACTCGGCGTCAGGGGAATGCGAAGGGTAAATTTTGTGCCGCCCCCCACTTCGCTTTCCACCTCCAAGGTGCCGCGCAGTCGCGCACAAGCGTGCTGTACGATATCCAATCCTACCCCGCGCCCGGATAAATCGGTGACTTTGGTGGCGGTGGAAAACCCGGGGGCGAACAAAAATTGGAAGATTTCGCCGGTACTCAGTTGGCTGAATTCCGGCGTGTCTGAGGAAATTAGGTTGCGTTCCAAGGCGCGATCGTACACTTTCTGCGGATCGATCCCGCGCCCATTATCAGCAATGGCGATCGTCAGTTGCGACCCTTCCACCGTGGCGGATAAAATAATTTTCGCCACCTCCGATTTGCCTTGCACTTTTCGTTCCACCGGTAACTCGATACCGTGATCGAAGGCATTGCGGAATAAATGGGTGAGGGGGGTTTGTAATTGTTCCAAAATCGCCCGATCGACCAGGGTATCATTCCCGCGCACTACTAATTCGACTTGTTTGTGATACTGTTGTTGTAGGGTTTGCAAGGGGGCGGCAAACCGTTGGGCGATTTCCCCAAAGGGTACCAGTCGCGAGTCGGTAAGGTCCTGGTTGAGCTGTTCGAGGGAAGCGTGCAATTGCCCTAACAGGGCGTTAAATTCCCGGGAAATTAACTTGACATCGGTGCGGGTTTCTGCTACGCGGACGGTGAGTTCCGGGAAGGAGTCCCGGGTATTGGCCCGATCGCCGTTAGGGGCGATCGCCATTAGCTGTTCGATGCGATTCTCCAGACTCTGACTGGCGCGATCGAGCTGCTGTTGATAAAATGCCAGTCGCTCGGATTTTATCAGCAATTCCCCCACGGTGTTGCTCATCCGATTCACTCTCCACGCCGGCACCCGCAGGTTCAAATTCGCCGGATTCCCCGCCGCTTGCGGGTTGAGGATGATATATTTTAAAAATCGCTCCGGAATCGCAGCAGATCTCGGTTTCGAGTCGGGGGTTGTCGCTTCGGATTTCTGCGACCCTGGGGCGGTGGCGGGGGTGGGTTTCGGTTTCGGGGTTAGCAGTTCGGTTTTCAGTTGTCGGATCTCGGCGATCGCCTGCTGTGCTACTTCTTCTACTGAGGTGTTCTTGGTGGTGACTCGGGCGGCGAATTCCCTGGCCCGTTGATTTAAGCGGTTTAAGTTCAGGGTTTGTCCGAGTAACTGGCATTCTTCTAAAAATAGGGTGAAACTCTTGCGTAACGGCGCATCTTGTGGTATTTTATTGTCGTTATAAAGATGCAGCGATCGCTCTAACCTTTGCAGGCAGTCCTCTAAATCTACCTCTAAGGCAGTTTTGACAAACGGATTCAGGGGTTCGCCACAGGCGTCGGACTCGGATCCGAGGTTTTGCTGGCGCGCTTGTGTGCCTTCACTCTCCTCCGGGCGCGGCGCGGGCAAGTCTTCCACGAATCGCTCTAAACTCTGGATAAAGTTATCTAATCTCTGGCGCGCGGTTGGGGAAGGTTCCTGATTATTTAACGCATTTAAAATCAGATCGCTAATCAGATCGGCACTGAGGGAGAGCAATTCGTGGGCGGCGGACAAATTGCCTACCCGCCCTTGTTGCAGGGCGATGAGTAATTCTTCCAGTTTGTGCGCTAGATGACTGACCTCGAGCAATCCCGCCATCCCCGCCCCGCCTTTCAGGGAGTGGGCGGCGCGGATGGTTTCGGCATATTCCGCCGAGGGGTTATGGCTGTTTCCCTCCTGTTCTCGGATCTGGGCGATCCCTTGCTCGAGGGCGAGCAAACACTCGGGTGCTTCTTCATAAACGAAGCAATGGCGAGCATCTTCGGCGATGGATGCTAAGCGATCGGGATCGAGAACCGGGTTGTAAGCAGTCATGTTAGGTTATGCTATTGCGGGTTTAAAGCGTGGAAAAACGCGGGGATATCCAGCACTCCGAGGGGGAACATCCGGGGTGAGTTGGGGGGGTTCACCCATGCGACTTGGGAGATAAGGGAGGCGATCGCCGGTGCCCACTGGGGCGGAATGGGTTGAAATTCATCCGGGTTCACTGACAAGGTGCCTCGGAATGCCCCGATCGCTATCCCTACTTGGCGCACCAATGGCGGGCGATCGTCCCCCTGGCGCTTCTCCTCTCTGGGTGAATTGCAAAGAATTCCCACGGTTAATTCATCCCCATGACTGCGCGCAATCGCGGAAAGTCCCAAGATATCGCTGAGAAAATCCGCTAATTCTACCACCCACAGCAGCTTTCCCCCGCGATCGATGACGCCCAATACCCCATCGGGAACTCCCGGAATCGGACAAATCTCTGCCCAAGCAATGGCGATCGTCTCTTCCACATATTCCATCGGCACTGCTAAATTTACGGTGGCGCTCAGTTCCAAATGCGCGTACTCCTGCTGCATTCTCTCTTCTCCCTCGATTGAGAATTCAGAATTGAGAATTGCGAAACTCTTTCCTTCTTCATTCTCCCTGCGCTCCCGATTAATAGCTATATGCCAACTTGGGCGAGACCATTGGTTCGCGGGTTTCTTTGGGTTTGGCGGTTAACTGCGCCTCGATAATGGTTAACAGTTGCGCCGCATCAAAAGGTTTGGTGACGTAATCGTTTGCACCTACCATGCGCGATCGCATTTTATCGATTAAACCATCTCGTCCCGTTAGCATCACAATCGGCACCGTTTCTAGCATACTCGATTGTTTCAGCATCCGACAAAGCTCGTACCCGTTGATTTGCGGCATATTAATATCCATCAGCACCAACGCCGGTTTATTTCTGGCTAACGTGGTCAGCGCTTTCGCCGGATCGGTTAAGCCTAAATACCGATACCCCATCGTTTCTAAAATCGCCTTAATTTGCCGTTGGGTGGTTTTACTATCATCAATGCAGGCAATAATCGGCCCGTTTTTTGGATTTTGAGTCTGCTTGTAAGGATTCACCCCCACCGCACCTTCTCGCACCAACGGCTGCAGTAAAGTTGCCAGGGAAAGGGTATCGGTTTTTAACTGGTGGGCCGCTTCATACAGGCAGGGATTTTGCTGCAGCACTTTCACCAGGGCTTTGATAAATTCAATATCCTTCACATTTTGCCACAGCAGTTTGGGTATTGGCTCTAGATTTTTTACAAAAAGTCTTTGAAACGGCGAGGCAATTTCTGGTCTGAGTTTTCCCCATTTGCCAATAAATCCGCGCATGGGCAAAATGGTCTGCTTCAAAGGAACGGAAAGCAAAATCGGATCGAGTCCCACCAATTTCTCGAATTGCAGTTCGGCTTGCGGCAAGTTCACCAATTGGACTAACGCTTCTTGGGTGAGGGTAAATAACAGCTTGCGCGCCTCTTGCAGGGAGATTTGTTTGGTTTTCCAGTAGTGACAAATGACTTGATAATCGCTTTTAAACGCCTCGCGGGATAAGGACTCGAGTTGGGGATGCAACCTGGATAAATGATACTGTAGGCGTTCTTGCTGTCCCATTACACTACTGGCAAAATGCACCTTACCCTTGCCAAAATACACTCGCCAATACACCGAGTGGTCTTGGGGATCGCGAACGGTGAGGCGTCCGGAAAGTTGCTTGTTGACGATTTGTTGTAGGGCTTTTGTTGGCGATGCAATACGCGGAGGGGATGCAGGGCGTGCAGTGTCTCGGGTAGAAGATTTTGTTTTCGTGGCAATCATCTTTATTCCTCTCTGTTGTCCGGTTCGGTAAATGTTTGAACTGATTTCGGATTGGCTGTTTTTGACTGTGGGTTACTTGGGAAATTAAAAGCCTTGATTTATCATTTTATCTTAACAATTGAGGCTAATTCGATCTGGATTTACCAGGTTAAATATAAGGGATAATCTCCAGGATGTTGTATCTAAATTTACGTCATTTCGGGATTTATCACTGGATTGCGATAGGTTAATAATAAACGAGGCTTCGGTGTTAGGGCTTCCGCCATTTGGCTGAATTTACGCCCCTTGCCCACCCGGTGCAAGGCAGCGATCGCAATTTGCATCGGGGCATCAACGATGGTTCATGGCTACCAAACTTAGATAAGTCTGGTCTTCTGGTCAGGTGAGCTTGGGAAAATAAAGTCTTACCAAGCCCCT
>NZ_JAYFEQ010000740.1:0-2898 GCF_055795085.1 Phormidium sp. CCY1219
AACCGAAGAGTCCCAACCTTGAGGTGCATCTTTGAGGTAAAAAATGCTCTACCTCACCAATATGAGAATCGCTATATAAAAAACCCTACAGTCTTGACAATCGATCGCCGGTGCGGTAGAGTTGTATGGTGGGAAAAGAGTGGCCAAAAAAAAAAGGTGCGATCGCTGTCCACAGTTTGGCAAAAATATGCTATACCAAAATCATCCTCCCTAAACCATAGCCTCTGTTGTTGCCATGAGTCCCAGAGATATCCTGAAAGCCAATAAGCTGCTGTTGGTCGGTACGGCGATTTTATCATTAGCCGCGATCGCCTCCGGGTCGGCAGCACAATTGTGGGCGGGAAAAACCCTGGTGGATGTGGGGGGATTTTTGGCCAATGTGTTCTGCGGCATGACAGCGAATAACTTCGGAGAATTCGTCAATCGGTTGGGAGCAAAGCGGGAGATATTGGCAAACGAAGATTTGACCAAGGCAACCGGGGAGGCGATCGCCCTCGGAATTCGCACCGTTGCCAATGGCGAGAAGTTTCCCGAATTACGAAATATCTTGCACGATTTAGCCGATCGCGCCGAGGGCTATTGGCTCACCCTTGCCCGCGAAACTGCCGCAACCGAGGACTTTGCCGCCATTCAAGACAAGCAGCTACGCCATGCCTTTGCGGCAAATGCCGGCGAATTCGACCGAGTGCAGGCGCTGGATGAGGAGACTTGGCAAACCCTGACCTGGGAGTTGATGCAGCAACATCGCCAACACTTGCCAGCAGAGGTAGAAGAATATGAAGATGCGATCGCCACCCTTGCCCGTCACCTGCATCGCCACTTTCCCAAAAACTTGCGGCAAGTGCTGAAAAAAGACGCCGAGGGTGGCGGACCCGCATTTGCCGGCATGCTGTTGGACTTGCAGCGCGAAAGCGTAGGCATTTTGCGGGAAATTTGCACGCGCCTGGATGAGATGCCCAGCAAAACCGACCTCTCGAGCGCATTGGCAGAGTTAGAAACCGCCTTGCGACAAGATACCCTGCGAAATACTCGCACCTTAGAACGAATCGAGGCATTATTGCAGCAATTATTGCAGCAGCAGATTTTACCGACCCGCCCAGAAATCCCAGAATTGTGCGCCCCCTATCACCTGCCCGAATTGCCCCCGAAATTCCTGCCCCGCCCGGAAGAAATCGCAGACATCAAAGCCAAATTACTGGGAGCGGAGAGTCAAAAACTGGTAATGACGGGGGTTTCGCGCCGGGTGGGGGTGCAGGGCATGGGCGGCATCGGTAAATCCGTGTTAGCCGCCGCAGTGGGTCGCGACGAACAAGTGCAGCGACGGTTTCCCGATGGCGTGGTGTGGGTGACCCTGGGTCAAACCCCAAATATTGTTACCCGACAGGTGGATATTGCCTTTGCCTTCCAGGGAAATCGCCCCTATTTTGAAGATGCCCAACAGGGAAAAGGGCATCTGCGGCAATTGCTGGCCGAAAAAGCCTGTTTGCTGATCTTAGATGATGTGTGGCAGACCCACCATGCCGCAGCGTTTGACGTTTTGGGGCCAAACAGTCAGCTTTTGCTCACCACCCGCGATGCCGGATTGATAACCGGGTTGGGGGCGCAGGGGCATGAAGTGGGATTGCTGTCGGAAACTCAAGCCCTGGGGTTGCTGGCGCAGTGGGCCGGGGAACATCCGGAAACCTTGCCCCCAGCCGCGCGGGACGTAGCGCGGGAGTGCGGCTATTTGCCTTTAGCCGTGGCAATTGCCGGGGCGATGGTGTGTGGCGCGAATCGCTGGGACAACGTGCTGCACAAACTGCAATCTGCCGATTTAGAGAAACTGCAGCAGGAGTTCCCCAACTATCCCTATCCGAATTTGCTAAAAGCCATCCAAGTCAGCGTCGATGCACTTCCCGCCGAGGTGAAGGTGCGATATCTGGATTTTGCCGCCTTTCCCGAAGATACCCCGATTCCGGAAGCGGTGTTAGAGACCTTTTGGAAACCAGCGGGATTAGATAAATACGACATGCAGGATGTGGTGGATACCCTGGTGCAACGGTCCCTCGCTTTCCGCGATGCCGAGGGGCGCATCACCCTGCATGACCTGCAGATTGACTACGTGAGAAAACAGGCGGGGGACATTTCCCAGGTGCAGGAACGGTTTTTAGCCGCCTATGAGCAGCGCTATCCCCAGGGATATCACGCGGTGGAGGATGACGGCTATTTTTACCAGCATTTGATAACCCACCACCTGCCGCAGGCCCACAGCCCTGGCAAAATCCGCGCCTTGCTGTTGGACTTTCGCTGGTTGCAAGCGAAACTGAATGCCACGGATACGAAAGCCTTGCTGGCTGACTTCCCCGCTGCCGGGGGAGAAGCGGCAACAGTAGAGGCGCAAAACGCCATTGCCCTGGTAGAAAGTGCGATTCGCAACTCGGCCCATGTGTTAGAGGCGGATAAGACGCAACTGGCAGGGCAACTGTGGGGACGGTTGCTGTCATTTGTGCCGCCCCCCTCTCCCCCAGTGCCAAAATATCGCTATTTTTGGGAAAGAATTCCCCTACTCGGTAGATACTTGCCGAAATATGCCCAGACCCCGCCAGCAAAACGCGGCAAACTCCTTTCTTCCCCCCTTTTTAAGGGGGGGCAGGGGGGATCTAACCGTTCTCTGGAAGGCATGGGACAATCAGCACCCGCCACAGTCCCGGAAATCCAGGCACTGCTGACTCAGGCAAAACAGTGGCAGGAAAAACCCTGGTTTCGCCCCCTCACGCCGAGTCTCTACCCCGCAGGCGGGGCGCTGCTGCGTACCCTCACCGGGCATAGTGCCCGGGTAAATGCAGTGGCCATCACCCCGGACGGCACAGGGGCGGTTTCTGCATCAGACGATAACACCCTGAAACTGTGGGACTTGGC
>NZ_JAYFEQ010000741.1:0-476 GCF_055795085.1 Phormidium sp. CCY1219
GGAGCCGGATGAGGTGAAAGTCTCAAGTCCGGTTCTGAAGACGAGTAGTTCTGGTGACGGAATTGCTTAGTTTAACACTAGCCTACCAGTACAGATTGAAGCCTACATTCGAGCAGCGACGCTTAATGTCTCGCTGGTTAGAACTGTTGCGTCGCCAGTACAACTACCTGCTAGCAGATCGCTTTGACTGGTGGGAGATGAATCGGTGTCCTGTTAATGCCTGCCCTTTGGTGTGCAGTATTGCTGAACCCAGAGAACAGCCCGAATACTATGGGCAAAAACGCTCTTTGGTCCGACTTAAACAGGAGCGGGAATGGTACGCCGATATTCATGCTGATGTTTTGCACGACATGGTGAAGCGGGTAGACCTCGCATTTGCTCGGTTCGTCAAAGGCGACAAGAACGGCAAACGTAGCGGTAAGCCTAGATTCAAGGGGAAGAATCCCTATCGCACCTTTGCTTATCAGCGAGTCAAG
>NZ_JAYFEQ010000742.1:0-291 GCF_055795085.1 Phormidium sp. CCY1219
TTACCTCGGAGGTGCAAGCGCGGTTGGGACTATTCGGCTGCGGATCGCATCAAGCAACAGACCTGCTATATTTCACCACTACCACGCGATCGGTGGGAAAAAAACTCTACCAATCAGCGTCATAGTTATTTATCCCTAGTCCACCCCCCAGGGATGGGAAAAAATTTATCGCGATCGCGCCATAGTTATAATATTTTCATATGAGTAAGGTAGAGAATTTTTCACCTCGGAGGTGCAAGCGCGGTAATGACTATTCGGCTACGTACCACATCAATCTGAGAAAGGCTATAA
>NZ_JAYFEQ010000743.1:0-28716 GCF_055795085.1 Phormidium sp. CCY1219
GAGCCAGCTTCTTACTACCAGGAGCCAGCCCCCTCCTACCAAGAACCCGCCCCCTCCTACTCAGAACCCGCGCCGGCTTACGAACAGCCTGCGTCCTATTCTCCCGAACCCGCTCCGGCTCCAAACGTGCAAGAATCTAATAATGCCCCCCTACCGATTGATGGGATTGAATAAATTTCTGGGGTTTTTGCGCGATCGCCATTCCAATCACCATTGCTGGGGGACAATAGGAACTAGACCTTCAGAAATTGTTGGCGCTTTTCTCGTCTAGTTCCCCTGCATACTGCCATTCTTCCCATGTTGAACGCCGTGAGCCATTCCTCCTACAAACTGCTGCTAATCGATGAAGACCCTATTTTCCTCCTGGGTCTCGCCACCCTGTGCGAACAGTTTCCCGATTTGCAAGTGGTCGATCGCGTCACTGACAGCAGCACTGCCTTTGCGTCCCTCGCCCGGGAAACCCCGGCTGAGCCTCCCGCCGCCTCTCCCCCCCAACCTCCCATCCACTTGGTGGTTTTAGACTTGCACTTGGGTCCAGGGGATGCCGACTCCCTAGATGCCCCCACCTGCATTCAACAGCTCCAAGAACTCTCTCCCCAACTCCCTATATTGCTGCTCAGTGGTTGGCCGGACCCCGATGCCTTCCGTCTGGCGTATCGTCCCAATGTGAAAGGATACTGCACCAAGGGCATCGCCGGTGCGGAACTGATTCGCGCCATTCGCACGGTGGCGGCGGGCAACAGCTATTGGGAGGTGGAACCCCCCGCTACGCCCAGTTCCCCGGGCATCATCGCCCGCTGGCTTGATGAAATAGGTCGCTCGGGAGTGCAGCAAATCGAAGCGGAAATGGCTCAGGTGCAAGCTTCGGTGCAACACCCGCAACTCTCGCAGTTGGACCGCCTTTTTCTGGAAGGACGACAACGGGAATTGCTCGCGGCCCGTTGGATGGTGAATCAACTTTTCGCCCCGTCGATGCGCCTCGGAAAGCGCAAACTCTATCCCCGTGGGTTTCAGGGGATCCGCCGTCACCTGGAGGACAAGCAGAAAACTACCGGGATCCGGCACCTTTCCCCGCGACAAGATGCCCCCCGCCGAGGCGGCGATCGCCCTCCGGTTAGGGTCCACAATGGCGAATTGCTTCCCGCCGCACAGGCCCCCCTCGAAGCTATCGATTTGCAGGCGCGCTTATTTAATGCCACGGAAGCTAAAATCGATTCGCCTCTATTAAACCGCACCGGAAAGGTGATGGAAATTGATATTTTGCACCGCGACAAAAAGCAAGAATTGCTTTATACTGTGGTGCGCCAATTTGAAGAAGTGCTCGGTCAACTGCGCTATTCTCAAGTTCAGGCCGATCGCCTTGCACCTAAACGCGATCGCGTCTTGCTCGATCTGTGGGAAATGGCGATCGCCGAGTTTTTCGGCAAATATTATTCCCTCCATTTCGACACGCTTGCCTCCGAGGGGCAAACTTTCCCCCCCTTAGAGCTGGTGCCTATCTTGCTCGAAGATGCTTCGGTCATCCAAGGGGAAATTCTTTCCAAAATCCCCCTCACTCTGGATTTACTGGCCTATTTGCTATACAGAGTGCCGCTAACAATTGATAATCGCACTTACCCTCCCGAGAGTCCGGAAGCCATGCAGCGCGCCACAGTCTTGCTGGAAAACTTAATCCTGCAACTGGCCAATGCCGCCATCCAACCCCTGCTGAATCGATTTGCCGATGTGGAAGTGATTAAGCAGGATTTCTTCGATCGCGAATGGCTTTCTACTCGCGAAATCGAGCGCTTTCGCAATGACTTGTCCTGGAAATATCGCACGGAAAAAAACTGGCGGGAACCAAAAGCCATTTTTGAAAGTCAGTATCGCCTCTTGGTGTTGAGCGATCGCGGTACCATTGAAGAACTCTCCATTTACTCCCCGCGCGATCGCGAATTATCCCAACTTCGCGGCGGGCGTCTCCTCGTCACCTTGCTCCTGGAAACCCGCGACGCGATCGCCCCTCGCCTGCGCGGTTTGCTCCTCTCCCTAGGCAGTGGCGCACGCTATCTCCTGATTCAACTCGGTCGCGGAATCGGTTTAGTCGGTCGCGGCATTCTCCAAGGCATCGGCAATGCCCTGCAAGAAAGTCGCTTCGATAAAAACAAAAAAGAAGAGCAAAAATAAAATGAGTTGGTCATGGGTCATTTGTCAATGACCCATGACCAACGACCCATGACCATTAAACTTGTAATGGCAACTGCACCGTAAACTTGGTGCCCACCCCCACTTCACTCTCTACGCTTATCTTCCCTCCATGTAAATCCACACATTGCTTTACGATCGCCAATCCCAGACCGGTGCCGGAAATATTCCCCACATTCTTCGCTCGATGGAAAGTTTCAAACAATCGCTTTTGGTCTTCCGGGGGAATGCCAATCCCGCTATCGGAAATGCGGAAAATCGCCCAGTTTTCTGCTTCCTTCTCTTCTGACTCAGTAAGTTTCACTTCCACTTCAAATGCGATCGCACCCCCCTCGGGAGTATATTTTATCGCATTGGACAGCAAGTTTCCCAGAATATGCTCTAGTAACTTCCCGTCCATTTTCGCATCTTTCCTCTCCCCGGCGAAGCGAAATGCCAGTTTACTGTTCTTTTCTGCCGCCTTGGGTTCAAATTCTTCTACCAGATGCGCGCATACTTCCTCTAAATCGAACCGCTCCAGAGTTAAAGTAAGTTTGCCAGAATTCGCCCGTCCGATTAACAAGATTTCATCTAACAAATGCGTCAGTTTGTTGGTGCAGGTCTCGATCCGGTTGAAATGTTTTTGCTTTTTCTCTTCGGGCCACTTATACCCGTAAATTTTTAACATTTCCGCCGACATCAGAATCGAACTGAGGGGGTTGCGGAACTCGTGGGAGGTCATGGAAATAAACCGATTTTTGATTTCGTTGAGTTCCTTCTCTTTAGCGAGGGCGGTTCGCACTTCTGAGTCGGCTTGTTTGCGCCTAGTAATATCGCGACAGATGCAGACGATTGCGCCTTCATCAATCCAGTTGAGAGAGATTTCCAGGTCAAATGTAGCGCCATTGCGTCGTTTTGCCGTGACTTCACCTTGCCATTTTCCCTCTTGGACTAGCATCGGAAAAATCTCTCGTTCGATGCGATCGCTATCAGCAATTGAATACAGCACGCGCCAATTTTTTCCTAACAGTTCTGCGGCAGATTGATACCCAAATAGTTCCACCTGCGCCCGATTCACATAAATATACTCATTGTGTTCGTTGAGAATAGCAATCCCCTCGCTTGCCGACTCGATCGCGGCCAGTTGTTGCTGCACTTTCGCTTCGGCAATTTTGCCCTGGGTAATATCTCGTCCTTGGAAGATTAACATCACCGGATTTTCAAGATTATCCTCTAGGGGTCGAATGGAAAACTCCAGCATCACTCGCTGATTTTGCGCCGCGATCGCCTCGACTTCAGAGCGGATCGAACTGCCTTGGGCGGCGGCTTCTATGGCGCTTCGCAACTGGCTCTGAGTTTCGGGCAAATCGCTCCACCAAGGGGTTTCCCAAAGCCGGCGATCGAGCACGGAATCCAACGGAATTCCGCCCAATTCTAACGCGGTTTGATTGCATTCCAAAACCGTTCCCTGGGGAGACAGCAGTGCCATGAAATCCAACGTTTGATTGAAAATAGCGCGGCAACGACTTTCGCTTTCTTGCAGCGCCCGTTGCATTCGCTTGCGGAGATTAATATCCTCGATAGTTCCCAAAAAATAAAGCGGCTGTTGGTTGGCGTCGCGAATTATCGACACGGTGAGCTGAACCCAGACAATTTCGCCGGTTTTCTTCAGATATCGTTTTTCGATTTGGTAGTGAGGAATTTGGCCGCTTTCGAGTTGTTCTATTAGTTGCAAATCGAGATTCACATCGTCGGGGTGAGTGATATCTGGAAAGGCCAACTGTTTCAGTTCTGCTTCGCTATAGCCAAGCATCTGGCAGAAGCGATGGTTGAGTTTAAAAAAGCGATAGTTTAAATCCACCAGTGCCATGCCCAAGGGACCTTCTTGGAACACTTTGCGAAAGGGTTCTTCGTAGTCGAGTTGGCGGATATCCGCTTGGGTGGCAGTTTTTTGGCGCTTAGGTAATTGAGGGCGAGTTTCCCACTCCTGCTTCGCCAGTTGTTGTTTTGCCAGACGCGCCATAATCGTCTGTTTCAGTTCTGGTATGGTAAAGGGTTTGGTCAGATAATCTTCAGCGCCGAGGGTCATGCCCCGCCGCCAAGAGGCGCGATCGCTTTTTGCCGTTATAAAAATCACCGGGATTCTCGCGGTTGTCGGATCCGCCTTAAGAGTTTCCACCACTTGGAATCCGTCCAGCTTCGGGAGAATGACATCGCACAGAATCAAGTCTGGCAATTTCGCTTGCGCCAACAGCAACCCGATTTCACCGTTAGCCGCACTCACGGCTTCAAATCCTTCTGCTTTTAATAGGGCGAGAATGTTGCGACAAACTTGGGCTTCGTCTTCAATGACCAATATTTTTTGCATGGGAACTTCTCTAATTTTACGGCAGAACAGTCCACTTTTAACGCTTAGGTTAAGACTGGGTTAATATCCGCGATCGCCACGGCAACAATCGCGAGCGGTTCCCAGTCAACGGTATTTTACGCTACAGTTTATCTGCTGTTTCAGTGTCAGCTAACTCTACAATAATTAGGGGGGACTCGGAGATCCAGGGTATATGTTCCTAAGTATCATTACCGGCGTGTATGATGGGTATTTTCTTATTATAAGGAATGAGTGGGTTTGATGTCATCCCTCGGAGGGAAAAATTTCCGGCAAAACACTCTATTTTCGGCATTCAAGAAGCCACCCTGAGTGTATCGCGCGCTCCGATTGTCGAACGCCCAGTGATTTTCCGGAAACCGGGGGTAGAGTGGGGTGGGTGTCCCGGAACTCCTGGTTTATTCTAATAATAGCCATAGATTTTTTCTATAACCAGTTTTTTTCTATGCCTTGCCACGGTTTTATAGCAAGCGATCGCCAGTCTGGCACCTTCAGGGTCGGGAGTTATAGAAAATGCATTTTTAGTCAAAAAAAATAAATGGCGTAGCCGATAACTTAGAATTCATAAAAGTTATAGGCGACGCCCTCTGCCATCAATTGAATAGCATTGCAATAAATGCCCTTTATTCCCTTCGGAAGCCAAACAAAGGCAAGCGAACCGTCACCGTGGTACCGAGTCCCACTTCGCTAGTAAATAAAATCTCGCCGTGGTGTAAATCAACGCACTGCTTGACGATCGCTAATCCCAAGCCGATGCCGGGAATTTCCCCTACATTTTCCCCTCGGAAAAATAACTCGAACAGGTGGGAGACATCCTCCGAGGAAATCCCGATGCCTCGGTCTTGAATTTGGAAAATGGCCATTTCTGACGCAGGGTGACAGGTCACGTCAAAGCGCACCACACTGCCCACAGGAGAATATTTCACCGCATTGGAGAGCAGATTTCGCAAGATAAACCCCAGCAGGGTGACATCCAGGTGAGCCTCGCTACAATCGCCCTGTTGGATGAAGACAATCTCGCGATTGTTCCCTTCACTGTGGCGCAATTGAGCCACGAGTTCCTGACAAAATTGCCCTAAGTCCATCGGTTCGGGGTGGAAAGGCAAGCGCCCCGCCTCTGTTTGACTGAAAACCTGCACTGCTTCGAGGGTCTGATTCATCTGCTGCACCGCCCGTTCGATTTGCACCAGTTGTTCTGCTTTTGAGTTTTCGGGTAATTGGGCACTGTACAGTTGTAGCAGTCCGGTGGAGGATAAAATAGTGCTTAACGGAGTGCGTAACTCGTGGGCGAGGATGGACAAACATTGCCTTCTGAGCTGGTTGAGTTCTCGTTCTCGTTGCAGTTGAATGTCTACAATTTCTGCATCTGGCTGCTTGCGAAGTTTCCAGAATACTAAAACTGCCCCGTTAATTTCGCCGGTTTCGTGATAGATAGGACTGGCACTGTCGCCAATCGCAATTCGATCGCCGTTTCTGGCCACTAATGCGGTATTCTCTTCTAAGTAAACGATATTGCCCTCGCGCATCACTTGCCCGACTGGGTTTTCTATTGGGGTTGCGGTGATTTGATTCACCAGGGGCACAATATTGCCAAACCCTTGCCCTCTTGCTTCTGCTAAGGTCCATCCAGTCATCGCTTCAGCGGCGGGGTTCATAAATACCACTGACCCTTGGCGATCGGTTGCTATCACCCCATCCCCGATCGATCGCAACCACAATCCGTAGGGGGGTTGATTTTGTTTTAACGCCCGTTCTCGCTGGTGTTGCGCTAAAGCAACTTCAATCGCCACTCGCAAATTTTTCTCGGTAAAAGGTTTGATTAAATAACCATAAAGCGATGCATTTTTAGCCCGTTCGAAGGTGGATAGATCGTCAGAACCGGTAATAAAAACCACCGGGGTCTCGAAGCGATCGCCAATTTCCCTCGCGGCGGCGATGCCATCAATGTTGCCCGGTAAGATGATATCCATTAACACTAAGTCCGGCTGGGTTTCGCCAGTTTTCGCGATCGCCTCTTCCCCAGTCGCCACCGCCCCTGCGATCGTATAGCCTAAGTCTTCCAGTTGGAGAGCAATCAACTCTGCCATCAAGAGTTCATCCTCCACCACTAAGATTTTTCCTCTGGTCATGCCCGTCCCCTGAGTGTTTGTTCTAATTTGATGGAAATGCATTTTTCTATAATAAAGCAATTCACTCCTAGTGAGTGGCGAATTCACTCGGTTTTATAAAAGATTAACTCCTGGGCAGGGGTTAATTTTCCTTCCGGTTGCTGTAGATAGGGGTTGCCAGCGATAGACTCACTTATGCGAGGATTTCTTCGGAGAGAGACAAGGTTGTACTGCCACTTGACCTGGGATGGTTCCTCGTGGATAACAGAGAAATACACGAGGAACAACCGGGCGGGCAAGTCGGTATGAATTCCCGCATGCAGTGGTAAATTAAAGGGATTTTTTTGAGAGTTAGGTAAAGTATAAATATTGTGGATATTTTTTGCAAACTTGTCATTTATGGGTTGAAAAAACGTAAATTCATGTAAATTTAAGCCAATTTTTGACTAAATTTACTGATAAATACTGACCGATTCGGAAAGCTAAATCCTAGTAAATGGACATGCCCAGCCGCCTGGAGTGGGAAAGTGGCAAGCCCCCAAGACAGATGCCCTGCCAAGCTCTCACACCAAGGGGCATCGCGCAGAGGCAGGAAGAAGGATAAGGAAAAACCCGGAAAGCCAATCCGAAAATCTAATGACAAGGCCGCAGGGATGGTGATAAACTCATAACATACCTTAACACATTTTAATAAGAGGAGCTGGAACTCGCAGCCTACTCGCCAGGGGAGTCAAAACGCCATGCTAGAAGAAATCAAGCCTCGTTATGCCCGCTATATCCGCTTGCACGCCGACAAGGGAGATTCCTCCGTTGCCTCATTTTCTCAGCAGTGGGCCAAGCGCTATCTGAAAAACATCCAAGCGCGATCGCAGGCCACAAAAAATCCTGCTGATGAAGAGAGCGAAATGGATCCCCTGCGCCAGCGAGGGGCGATCGCCTATAACCTGCGGCAATGTCTGCGTCTAACCATTGCCCGCGCCTGGTCGCAGACGGAAATTGTCTTAGCCGAACCCTTGCAGCAACAGGGGATGGATGCCCCGGTTCTCAATTCCTGGGAAATTGCCGCGAAAGCTCATCAAATGTACGAAAAGGTCTTGCAAATGTATGCAGAGGGGCAAAGCCCGCAGCAAGTGGCAGGAACCCTAGGCCCGCAACTGGGCAAACTGCGCCAAGAATATATTACCCTCGATCCGTTGGCGCTCGGCTTTGTCAATCTTCATTGTTATTATACCGCCCGGTTGCTGACCCAGGAAGCCCCGGAGTCGGAGCAACTGCTGCTTGGCAGTTATTTTAAAGTGATTCAGGAATATCTGAATATGCCTTTGCAGCGCCTTTACGAAGCCGCCGGCGAAACGGAGTTAGATTCTGTGGCCTTGGGGGCGGTACAGCAGCTTTTGCTCGCTAGTCGAGACATCGCGCAGCAGGTGTGCGATCGCGCCATTGAATTATATCCCAAATATCGCAGCGCCAGCGGTTCTTTGGAAGATCCGCAGGTGAAAAATTCCAGCCTGCGGGATGTGGAAATGTTCTTGGTGTATTTGTGGGTTTGCGTTTTGGAAAACAGCATTGCCCCGGTGCAACAGGAGTTATTTCCCTTGTGCGTTATGCTTTATCCGCACTTGGGGGTCAAGTGGGATTTAGTGCGACAAATGCTGAATTTGTTAGGACAGCAATTGCGCGATCGCCTCAGTGACGAAGAATGCGCTTTGTTCGTCCCCTACCTACAGGCGATGTGGGAAATGTTCTCCCCGGCGGTATTCGAGCCACAATCCAAATGCGATTCTTTCGCTTTTGAATCCATCGAATCCCTGGGAAACTGGGTGGTGGGCTAACCACAGACACCCTGCTTACACCGAAACCGGCGCGAGTGCAAAAGACATCGGCGGGCTAGCCTTAGCCACCCGGCAGGCGGACTTTCCGGTGTTAAACGTTTAAATTGCATAGTTTAGCATTTTGACAACCGGGCGGGGGTCTTCCTTAACCCCAAGCCGTCGAGAGATAGCCTATCTTTTGTTGTAGATTTTAGGGAATTGACAAGCGACAACAGGGATAGAGCCGATAAATACCGTAAGTACCGTGGCCTGAATTTGAGAAAATAAATTAAGAAAATATGCAAATTAAATGAATAGTAATTCCCGGTGTCAATCCCCAGGGAGAAGAAGAGGGCGGGGGAGAGAACCGCGATCGCCCCTGGCAGATCCCTGGCATCAACCCACAGCATCGTACAATAGGAAAGACCATTGGCTGAAGATGACTTGAGGAGAACAACATGGCTTTACAACGTGGCGATCGCGGTATAGAAGTCCAGCAATTGCAAGAAAAACTAGAAAAACTCGCCTATAGTATTGGCCGTATAAACGGGGAATTCGACGAGCGCACCGAAGAACTGGTGAAAGCCTTTCAAGAAGAAAAAGGACTGAGCGTAGATGGTATCGTCGGACCGAATACGGGGGCTGTTCTCGATCGAGCCGTTGCCGAAATCACTCCCCCAGACCGGGAAGCCACCACCTCCCCCCCGAAAGTCAACCCCGCCGGCGACTTCATCCCAGACACCAACTGGCTCGACTGGTTAGTCGTTGCCAACGGGGGCGTGAATGCCCGCAGTGGCCCGGGGTTTGAGTTTCCCGTAGAGAGTTCCTTCCCCGAAAGAATCGTGCTGGGAGTCCAACCCGACTATACCAATCCCATACAATACGATAACACCGGCAAACCCTGGTTAGTGATTAATAACCGAGGAGCCGCCCAATTCGTGCGCGCCAATAATAAATTTATCGAGCCGAATTTTTCATCCTAAAGCGCAAAAAGCAAGCAAAACAATGTGCTAAAAAAAAGCCAACCCGCTATATAATCAAGGCGGCGGTGTCACTAACTCCGCACCCTGCATTGCGCCGTTGACCCACAAAAATTGGGGGTCATGCTTTCGGATAAAAAAGGCTTTCGCCCCAGGGAGAGGAAACCGATTCTGCATTGTTGGCGATCGCGTTTGGACAATTGTCAATTAAAACATCGCCCTGGTCATGGTTGGGCCGTTCCGGATCGACGCCCTACCCTGACCCCGGGGCTTTTTCTCGAAAACCAGCGCCAATGATTTAGCCCCCTGGCGGGAAGGATCCGTCGGGGGGTGTCGCTTTCCAGACTCCTCGGGGAATGAGAAATCCGAAGGAAACCCGGTGAAAAGGATGGAATTTGGTGGCCTCTGATATTAAAATATGTAAAGAAATTTACAAGGATAAGGCAGAATGCGGGTTGCGATCGCAGGTGCGGGATTGGCTGGAATGGCCTCCGCCATTGAACTAGCAGATGCGGGACACGAAGTGGAAATCTTCGAGTCTCGTTCCTTTGTCGGCGGTAAAGTCGGCAGTTGGGTTGACGCCGAAGGCAATCACGTGGAAATGGGATTGCACGTGTTCTTCGGCTGTTATTACAACCTGTTCGAGGTAATGAAAAAAGTCGGCGCATTCGAAAACTTGCGCCTCAAAGAACATACCCACACCTTTGTCAACGAAGGGGGCACTACCGGGGAATTAGATTTTCGCTTTATCACCGGTGCGCCATTCAATGGCTTAAAAGCCTTTTTCACCACCTCTCAACTTTCGGCAATCGATAAGCTGAGAAACGCGATCGCCCTGGGTACCAGTCCGCTGATTCGCGGTTTGGTAGACTTCGACGGCGCAATGAACACCATTCGCGCCCTCGATCGCATCAGTTTTGCCGACTGGTTTCGCCAGCATGGCGGTAGCGAGGGATCCCTGAAACAAATGTGGAACCCGATCGCCTATGCCCTCGGTTTCATCGATACCGAGCAAATTTCCGCCCGCTGCATGTTGACGATTTTTCAATTTTTTGCCGCTAAAACCGAAGCGTCAGTGCTGCGGATGCTGGAAGGTTCCCCGGATACCTACCTCCACCAACCGATCGTCAACTATCTCCAAGCGCGGGGCACCAAAATTCACACCCGACGCCGAGTGCGGCAAATTCTGTTTGACGAAAACAACGGCGAAACCCGCGTTAATGGGATTGTGGTGGCCCAAGGCGATCGCGAAGAAACCATCACCGCCGATGCATACCTGTTTGCTTGTGATGTCCCTGGCATTAAAAAAGTGCTGCCCCCAGCGTGGCGCAAATGGCCGGAATTTGATAATATCTACCAACTCGATACGGTTCCCGTGGCCACGGTGCAACTGCGCTTTGATGGCTGGGTGACGGAATTGCACGATGCTGAAAAGCGCCGCCAATTGCAAACCGCTGCCGGTCTGGATAATCTCCTTTATACCCCGGATGCGGATTTTTCTTGTTTTGCCGATTTGGCTTTAACCTCGCCGGGGGATTACTATCGGCAAGGGGAGGGGTCTTTGATGCAGTTGGTGCTGACGCCGGGAGACCCGTTTGTTAAGCAAAGCAATGAAGCGATCGCCCACCATGTTTTGGAACAAGTGCGCGCGTTATTCCCCTCGGCGCGCGACCTGAATATGACCTGGTACAGTGTGGTGAAATTGGCCCAGTCTCTTTATCGCGAAGCCCCGGGCATGGATCCCTATCGTCCAGGGCAAAAAACCCCGGTGGCTAATTTCTTCCTCGCCGGTAGTTACACTCAACAAGATTATATCGACAGCATGGAAGGAGCAACGCTTTCCGGGCGTCAAGCCGCTACTGCTATTTTAGAGTATGCCGCAACTCTGGCGGATACTCCCCAGGCGATCGCCCTCGGTTAATCCAGGGTTGCGCGATCGATGCTTCGGCAATTTCCAGGGTCGGCGGGGCGATCGCCCTCCCGACTCTGACCTCAAATCTCAAGGTTGAAAAATTCCGAATAATAATATGACAGATTGGTTAGAACATAGCGTGTTGGTTGAAGTTAATACCCCCATCGACCATGTGTGGAATCTCTGGTCGGATTTAGAACAAATGCCCTGCTGGATGAAGTGGATCGAATCGGTTCACGTCTTAGAAGACAATCCGGATTTATCCCGCTGGAAACTCGCCTCGGGGGGATTTGAGTTTAGCTGGCTTTCGCGCATTTTAAATCTCATTCCCCACCAAATTATTCAGTGGGAATCTGTGGATGGCTTACCCAACAAAGGGGCGGTTCGCTTCTACGATCGCCACGAAAAAGGCAGTATCGTTAAGCTTACCATCGCCTATGCCATTCCCGGCGTTTTGGGCAAAATTATGGATAATTTGTTTTTGGGGCGGATTGTGGAATCAACTATTCAAGCCGATTTAGAGCGATTCCGACAATATGCGATCGCTTCCTATTCCCCAGAATAATATCTCATCATTAGTCATTGGTCAATACTCAATAGTCATTGGTCAATGACCAATGAAAAACCACCAATGACCAATGACAAACGACCAATGACAAACGACAAAGGCTGATTTTTTTACCATGTCGGGTCTACATAGATATTAACTGAAATTTGCTCTTTTCCGGCGGGTACGCCGCTAATGCAAGAGCAAATTGTTTCTTCGCCGTCAATTTCGACTTCGCATGCATGACAAGACCCCATCAAACAGCCGGTGGGAATCGTGACGCCGGCGCGTTTTGCCACTTGGAGCAACGGTTCGCCGACTTCAGCTTCTACGGTCACTTCATCGGGCAAAAATAGAATTTGTACGCTCATCGTTGTTGGGTTTGGTGTCGGTTGTACTTGGCAATTTTAGGAGATATTGAGGGAATCATCAAGCAGGGTGCTCGATGACGATAAACCCTCATAAAAACGGTTTTAAATCCACATATTCTTCCACTACATTCGCAATAGAATCGAGCATGGCGTCGCGTTGTTCGCGATAGTTGGCGATGCCGGTGGGGAGGGCCTGCAAACCCCGTTGATTTCGCAGACGATTTAACCAGGCACGTCGCCAAGGGCCGTTATCAAAGATGCCGTGAAGGTAACAGCCCCACACGGATTGATATTCATCCACCATTCCCAAGTTAGCATCTTCAAACAAGGGTTTAGTGTTGGGAAGGGATTCCCGTGGATGTCTCTCCCGCCCTTGAGAGCGCCCCTGATGAATTTCATAGCCATACACGGGCAAACCGGGGGTGGGATAATTGGATGTCACCACTCGTTGGCGGGAAATTTTATTGCCGGTAATTAGGGTTTTGATGGGCAATAAATTTAAGCCTTCGTAGCGTCCTGCTTTGCCTTCTATGCCTTCTGGATCGGCGATCGCTTCGCCAAGCATTTGAAAGCCACCGCAAATGCCTAAAATGGTACCGCCGGCGGTGACGTAGTTTTGCAGTTCTTCTTCCATGCCGCTTTGTTTGAGGACGAGCAAATCGGCGATCGTGGTTTTAGAACCGGGAATAATCACGGCATCGGGGTAGCCTAAAGATTGTTTGGGATTAATATATTTTACCGTAACGCTGGCTTCGGCTTCGAGGGGGTCGAAATCGGTAAAGTTAGAAATTCTGGGTAAGCGAATGACGGCGATGGTGAGTTCGCTGTCGGTTTTGCGCGATCGCCGCTCTAATAAGCTGAGGGAATCTTCGGCGGGAAATGCATCTTCTACCCAGGGAATGACGCCGACTACGGGAATGCCGGTGTATTCTTCTAGCCAGGTAATGCCAGAGTCGAGCAGCGATCGCTGTCCGCGAAATTTGTTGATTGCAATGCCGCGAATTAAGGAGCGTTCTTCCGGATCGAGCAATTCCAAGGTGCCCACCACATGAGCAAACGCCCCACCGCGATCGATATCCACCACCAGCAGGGTAGGAGCACGAAGGTATTTGGCGATTCGCATGTTAGTCAAATCGCGATGCTTGAGGTTAATTTCGGCGGGACTCCCGGCCCCTTCACAGACGATCGCATCGAATTCTGCCTTTAAACTCTCCAAGCATTCGGTGATAGTTTGCCACCCGATATCAAAAAATTTTTTGTAATATTCTTGGGCGTTAACTTTCCCTTCGGGTTTCCCTTTCAAAATCACTTGGGAGGTCATGTCCCCTTGGGGTTTGAGCAATATAGGGTTCATTTCCACTTCTGGAAGAATACCCGCCGCCCACGCTTGTACCGCTTGAGCGTAACCAATTTCGCCGCCACTGGCAGTTACGTAGGCATTTAATGCCATGTTTTGTCCTTTAAAGGGAGCTACACGCACGCCTCGCCGGGACAGAATGCGACAAATCGCAGTGGCGATTAAAGATTTTCCGGCGTGGGATGTGGTGCCCACAACCATTATGGCTTTCATTTGAGGTTTATAAAGATGACTTTAGGTTTGACAATGGAAAGTTGGGAAGCGCGCTTTCTTCCAGTGTTGATGGGTTGGGAACCTCCTGCTTTTTTTTGCGGTGTGGTTTGGGGGTTAAACGGGCAGTTTTAATCGGCGATTTAAGAAGTTATAAAGGCGATCGCCAAGTGTAGGTGCGGGAATTTCGCCCCCGGCGTTTTCCCATTTTTCCACAATCTTACGCCCCAACGGCGTGAGGCGAAAACTATCGGTTATCCCTTGCCCGTCTACTTCCCGTCGCAGCAATCCCACTTGAATCAGCCAGATGAGTTCGGTTTCGGCGGCGAGTTCGGTGAGGGGCGATCGCCTGTAGTGCTTCTCGCGCCCGGATTTGCCTGCGATCGCGTGGATGGGCACGCTTTGACCCCGCATGGTGGCAAATAACCGCAGATGAAAGGGGGCACAGCGCATCGCCCGTTCTGCCCGTTGGATGGTGCCCTGGGGATATTGAATCGAGTGGGTTTCGGGGGGGTGAATTGTTTTCATAAAAAATGTTCGCTTTTATCGTTTTTCGCTTCGATGAACTCCGCCGCAAAATCCGGGCTTTTCGCCACTGAATGAGTGGTTTTTATTTTAATCTGGATTCGATTTTATCCTCAAGTCGGTCTGGATTTCCATCGGGTTGTCACTCTGGGATGCGAATTTTGCGGCCAATTTTTTATCGGGGCTTGACAAATGAAAGGAAATGTGGTAATAAAACAGGGTGGCAGGATGACCATTGCGATCGTCAATCCGCGATCGCCGCCTTAGCAACTATTCGGAAGGCAAATCGCCGAAGCGATCGCGATACTGTCGCAACATCGCCTCCATCTGTTCGGCGCGATCTTCTGCCTCCTGAGCGCGAGTGCGTTCTCGTTCGGCGCGAGCTTCTGCCTCCTGAGCGCGAGTGCGTTCTCGTTCGGCAAGTTCCTGCGCCTCCAGCACTTCCTGGGTTTTCTGTCGCACTGCACTCGCCAATTCATCGGGAATCAACAACTTTTCACCAGTATCCTCCCGATAAAAGCCAATTAATTTTCCCTCAATCGCCAACCGCAGTTGCAAAACATTGCTCCGACTATCGAAAATCGGGAAATAACGCCCTTCCAGCAGTTGATATCCCCGTAACTGTTCCGATATCCACTCCCCTTTCGGGTCAAATAACCAATATTCCTGCACCTCCAATTGTTCGTAGAGCGTTTTCTTAAACGCCAGGTCTTCCCCTTGAGTGGATTTTGAGGTCATTTCAAAAATCACTTTCGGCACCTGACCTTCTTCCCAGATTTTGTAATTATCTCGTCCCCCCGGTTCCACGTCAAAAATGACCATCACATCCGGGGCAACCCGCATCCGGGGAAAGCCCTCATTGTAGTAAAGAAACTGGTCGGCTAACACCGTGACCCGACAACCGGATAAATGTTGTTTGAGAACTTCTAGGGTCGTCAGGATTGCATAGAGATGGTCGTAAGTTTCCGCCAATGGTTTTCCGTCCGAACTGGGATAATAAACTTCAGTTTTTTCGGGATTGGGTGAAATGGCAGTCATGGTATTTTTATAAAGCTGCACTGATTTAATTGTAGAATTTATTCCCTCAATTGACAAGAGGATTTCGCCCCGATATAGGCAGAGTTCAAAGCCGATGCGCGCCCTAGGGAGTCAGCAGTTTGGCGAGCGTAATTTGCCTAGAGAGAAGCGAAACAAATCCAGGGGAATGAGTACATAAACCGGGAGTTGCTTCCCAGGGAACCCCCGAGGGGAACTCCCGTGGGGAGAGGGCGGGTGTATAATAATTTTTGATGGATGGGATAAAATAACTCACGGTAACGCGCCACGAGAAGCATTGGCACACAGCTCGCCAACCTGGTAAGATTTTTGCAGGCTAATTGATAAAAATGTTGCAGTTATGACCTTACCTGTTGGCACTGCTGCCCCAGCATTTACCGCCAGAGACACCCACGGCAATATCGTGAAACTCTCGGACTTTCCCGGCAAAACCCTCGTGTTGTACTTTTACCCAAAAGACGATACCTCAGGCTGTACCAAAGAAGCCTGTAGCTTCCGCGACTCCTACCGCCAATTCCAAAATCAAAATATCGCCATTCTCGGCGTGAGTCGAGATGATGAAGTCTCTCACCAAAACTTTACCCGCAAACACAATTTGCCATTTCCGTTGTTAGCCGACGTGGATGGATCCATCGCGAAGGCTTACAACGTGCAAAAGGGAGACAAAGCAAAGCGAGTCACCTATGTCATCGACTCTCTGGGCAGAATTGCCCAAGTTTATGAAGGGGAAAATCTCAATACTGCAACCCACGGCGCGGATATTTTAGCCACATTACGCTGAAAAGCCGTTCCGAATCTGTTAAGATTTGTTATCGAGCATTAAAATTGATGAGGAAAGCGCATCTATGACACTAGCTCAGGGCACAATGGCTCCCGATTTTACCACCAAAGACACCAACGGCGAAACCGTTAAACTGTCAGACTTTCGGGGCAAAACCGTCGTCTTGTATTTTTACCCCAAAGACGACACTCCGGGTTGCACGAAGGAAGCCCAAGGATTTCGGGATGCCTATTCCGAGTATCAAGACAAAGAAATGGTGGTACTTGGGGTTAGCCGCGACGATGAAGCCTCCCATAAAATGTTCGCCGAAAAATACGGTTTGCCTTTCAAACTCTTAGCCGATGTGGATGGTTCGATTACTCAAGCTTATGATGCAGATGGCGGCGGCTATTCTAAGCGCGTCACCTATATTATCGACAGCGAAGGAAAAATTGCGCGCGTTTACGATAAAGTCGATACTAGCTCCCACGCGAAAGACATTTTGCAGGCAATGAGCTAACTTGTTTTAATCTGCACTATCGGCGGTGAATAATTTCTCCAAACATTCCCTCCGATGTGCGAATTAGCTTCACGAAAACCCATACACTCTCGTCAACCCGTACTGGTTTCAGTACGGGTTTTTTTTGGGTATAAATTTATCTGAGTTGAACAAAGCACCCTAGAAGGGTAAAAAATAAATACGGACAGAGCTGCTTCTACGCGGGCTAATTTAAAACCGCTTGAGGATTATACCCCGTTTCAACAAGAATCAGAGTCGTTGCAGGAGATTGCCCGTTTCTTACCAGGCGCACAGGATAATCCCGAGATGATAATAGGGAGAATGGGGGGTATATGTTAACCCAGGGGACGGAAAAAAACGGATTGGCAATCCAGGTCATGTTTCCCCCATGCGCCACTTTAAAAGGTGACACAACCCGAGGGCGATCGCCTCAATTATTCCGGATGATATCGGCCATGTCAAGTATCTGACTGTTATGGCAGAAGGAAAAATCCTTTGCCTGCATCTGTAGGCGATCGCGCCTAACGTGAATTGGGCTAATTCCGATCCAGAAAACTATTCTAACTTGTCACAACACAACAATGCAACAACTAACCTTCAACACCCCCAACTTCACCGATCCGCCGCGCGGTTTTGGCCAACTGTGGATCGCCGAAACCACCAAAATCAAACTCAAACCCGAAAACTCCTCCCAATTGACCGCGCAACAACAAGCCGAAATCCAGAAAGGAGAAACCTTTCTAATTACCGGTTATGCATGCGTTGCCAATCATTTTCGCGTCACCTTAGCCCAAGAAATCCCCGGCTTTGGCAACACCGGATATCTCTACCACCGACACGTTCAACTCAAAAAAGATGGCGAATTAATCTCCTACGATCCTTACGCCCTCAACCTCACCATTCTCAACACCACCCCCTTCAAAAAAAGACCCATTAACTCCACCAAACTCAAACCGGAAGAACGATTCACCCTGAATGCCGGTACTATCTATGGGATTTCCAGCTATGCAATGGAAGCGGGGCATCTGAAAGTCGCTTTAACCGAAAACCTACCAAACTTTGGCAATACCGGTTATCTGTTTCCCGATTTTGTGCAACTCAATCGCGGAACCACACCCATCAATACCGCTTTTGGCTTATCTTACCTCGGACCAAAAGAAGTATTGGTCAAGCAACCCACAACCCTAAAAGGCACCTACAATCCCGAGAAAATTGCCACCGTCAGCGTGGTTGCGGAGGATAAATATCCCTTACCTGTCCAAGTCGATTCCGCCACAGGCACTTGGAAAATCGACATGAAAAACGGGTTTAGCGGGGAAGGAATTCGCTGGTTGCGGTTGCGAGGAACTGACAAAAACGGGCAAACTATCGGGTCTGAAGTGATTTACATTACCGTCAGTACCGATCCGCTCACGGTGGGCGAATCCTTGCGCTTAACCATCGATCGCGATACCTTGTTTAAAGTCGCCCCCCTCGATTCGTCCAGTCTCGAATCCGGCCAAAAAACTTTGGTGAAAGCAGGAACCACCTATCAGGTGAATCGATATGGATTCCTCGACGGTCACTTAAAAGTTAGTTTAGAATCAGAGATTCCCGGACTCGGTGATTTTGGCTATTTTTATGAAGGGCATGTCACCCTCAGCAAAGGTAACAAAGTCTTCAATTTCGAGCTAGAAGATGTGCCTACTGCTCAAGTCGGTGCCCAATTGCTTGTCACCAAAACTACATTAATTAAAGCCAAACCGGTGGATTCTTCCACGCTGACCGATAATTTAAAAGCCGAGTTACCCCTGGGCAAAACTTTGGGCGTTACCGGTTATGCTTGCACGGCGGGACATTTTCGGGTAACGTTAAGCGAATCGATTCCCGGATTTGGTAATGTGGGTTATCTGTATTGGCAACACGTTCAAATCAAAAAAGATGGGGATGTGATTCCCTATGACCCGGATGCTTTAACCGCGACGATTCGCGAAACCACGGTGTTTAAGAAAAAACCTGTCAGTGCATCGGACTTGAAGGGGACGGAAAAAGTAACTTTGCCTTTAGGTCGGGTGTATGGTGTGGCGAGTTACGCGATCGAAGATAACCATATCAAAGCCGCACTTACGGAAGAGTTTCCCAAGTTTGGGAATACGGGATATTTGTTCCCCAACCATATTAAAATGCAGCGCGGCGGTCGGAGTTTCGATCCGGTTCCCAACCAAATCGAATTGAATGTGCCTTATTTTTCGCAGCGGGATAATCCGCGTTACAGTTGGTCTACCTGTAACGTGACTTCGATCGCAATGGTCTTTTATTACTATGGGGTGCGATCGCGATCGGGCGGTCAGTTAGAAGACGAACTGTTGCAATGGTGCATTAACTACGGCGGCGTCGGGTCGCAAACGAATCACAGCGTCCTCTCGGCGATGATTCGCGAGTATGACTTCAAACATCGATTTATCACTACCAGTCATTGGTCTGATGTCAAAAACGAACTGATTAATCGTCGTCCGGTGGTGATTGCCGGCTACTTCACCGCCACCGGACATATTGTGACGATTATCGGTTACAATCGACAAGGCTTTATCGTGCAAGATCCTTGGGGAGATGCCCTCACCGGTTACAGCTATACCGAAGGTCGGAAGTTGCTTTATCCCTACAGTTATATGGATCGCGTTTGCGGTCCGAATGGCAATATTTGGATTCATACCATCCAGCCGTAAATTGCCTTGTCCTGGGGATGAATTAATCTTCAGATGACGGATGGTTCTCTATCTGTAAATTTAGCCCGCGCAAGTGGGCTATTTTTTCTTTGATGAAGGACTCGGATTTGAGGTCGATGGTGCTGGCTATTTTGGAATCGCTATACAGGGTCATGGTTTTATATCGCAATTCGCCGGTTTTGGGGTCGGGTTTGATGGGAAATTTGCTCATAATGAATTTTTTCAGGGCTTCGCGATCCTCTATGTGGGGAACTGCAAGCCGGAACAAATTACCTTCGTGCGGTTTGAGGTCGGGTATCTGGAAATTGAGCGCATGGGCTGCACTTTCTGCCCCAAGTTTGCTACAGGTGAAAATAGATTGCACGATTGAGGATTGAAGGGGTAACTTTGGGTCGATATCTGACTTTTTGTGCGAGTTAGTTTTGGGTTCAGTTAAAATTTTCATTATGCTCCTGGGGTTAATCGGGGGGTCAAGTGTTCTGTGCTGTGAATCTTGCCATTGGCGGTTGTTTCTTGGCGGTGATGTTCCCTGCACCCCATCAGCCCTTGCAGTCGTTGTGGGTGAGGGTGACTCCTCACGGGAGTTGAGGGAGAGTGGTTTGTGCGGATTACTTTATTGTTCGCAACCCGATCGCCTGTTTTACGGCGCGCGACCAGAACTTTAACAAAACTTTATAAAACCGGGGGTCAGGGATTCCGGACAAAAGTAATGTTGACAATTTAGAATTACCGATTAACAATTGCTTATCAGTGGAATGGCGTGGCGATCGCCCTGCCATTTTTTTGGGCTTAAGGGTTGACAAATTTGGTGATTTGTGGTAATAGACTGGCGCATCTGGGAAAATCGGCGATCGGTTTCGGATCCGATCGAGTGCCCTGTAGGGGGCAGTGTAGTTCGAGAGGGCAACTGCGCTATCCTGAGCTTAGAAGCCATTCAATGCTGACTCAGGAGAGAAAAATTATGACTTGGCGAGGTTCCACCAGTGTTGCCGATCGGATTTTTGCCTGCTTACCGTACCTGCTGCCATTAATTGCAGCCCTGCAATTTGGCCGATTTCTGTTTCAACAGTTTCCGATATTGCAACTGATGTTAGTTCCCCTATTGCCGGTGCTACAGCTTTATAGCGTACTCGGACCATTTGGCGGACTGATTATCTTTTTCGTGCTGTTGTTTGCGGTAGTCAGAAACGAGAACATCAGTCACTTTATCCGGTTTAATACCATGCAGGCCATCTTGTTAGACATTATATTAATCGTCTCGGGTTTGGTGGTGAATTTGTTAACTAAAGGGGTTCAAGTGTCCTTAGTAGGAGAGACCCTTTATAACATGCTGTTTTTGGGAACCTTAGCGGCGGTGATTTATTCCGTGGTGCAGTCGGTGATGGGGCGTTATGCGGAGATTCCCACCATTTCCGATGCGGTTCACATGCAGGTGCGCTAACCACCAGCAGCGTGCTGCTGGTGGTGGTGGGGAGTTACTCCGTTGGGGAAGGTAAGCGCAGTTGTCGTTGCGCCACTGTATTTTCCAAACTGCCAATGCCTTCAATTTCCACGCGAACGCGATCGCCGATCTGTAGCGGTCCGATGCCCGGGGGGGTTCCCGTGAGCACCACATCCCCCGGGAGGAGAGTCATCACCTGAGAGATATAGGAGACGAGTACCTCTGGGGGGAAGACCATTTCATCGATCGCCGCCGACTGCACCGGGGAAGACTGGTCATTGAGAAACGTCTGCAATCTCGCGCCGGGACTGACTTCTCGTACCACCCAAGGGCCGAGGGGGCAAAACGTATCGAAGCCCTTAGCGCGGGTCCACTGACCGTCGCGCCGTTGTAAATCTCTGGCGGTGACATCATTGGCGATCGTGTAGCCCCAAATTTTCCCCGTTGCTTCTTCTGGCGAGCAATCCATAGCCCGTTCGCCAATTACCAGAGCCAATTCTCCCTCATAATCCACCCGCTGCGACTGAGGAGGATAGGCGATACGGTCTCCATCAGCGATCGCCGTGGTAGGAGGTTTGAGAAACAACAGGGGTTCCGAGGGAACCGGGGTTCCCATTTCCGCCGCATGGTCGGAATAATTTTTGCCCACGGCGACAATTTTCGACGGAACGCAGGGAGCCAAGAGCTTGTAACTCTCGGGTTCTAAAAAGCGATCGGTGGGTTGTCCTTTTAGCCAAGGAGGCGCATCCAGGAGTTGAACGCCTCGCGAGAGTTGAAGTAAACCATAGTAAATCCGTCCTTCTGGGTTTTGGATTCGGACGTAGCGCTGTGCCATAACGTTGATTTATGCCCTCTTGTCGATAGTTGGTTTGCGGCTCTTGTCGCCTGAGTGGCTGAGATTGTTAAAGTTCACAGTTGCGGGCACCCTATCAATCGGAAAATGGTATCGCGTGACCGTGTAAAAAAAATCTAATTTTGTCATCAAACTTAAAAAAATCGCCCACAGTACGGTTAACTGTTCTCCCCGAGGGATTGTCTCCTGGGGGAAGTCCCTCGGGCATCCCCCAGGAGACAATCTAGCCGCCAACGGTTACGCCAAGGGGCAACTGCCGATCGCGAGCCGAGAGCGGGGGTGAATTTTGGCTGGTAGAGTTTCCAACTCTGCTAAAAACTGATATCATGGAAAATTGTGCGTAAAATTATGCCGAAACCGAACGCCATCACCCTTGCTACTGAAGCCTTGTTTCTTCTGCGCTCGGGCGAGTCAAGCCGCACAAAGGCGGTGAAAACGAAGACTCGCGAAGCTTTCCGGTTCGGTTTGACCAGAAGAAGCCACACAGTCCAAAAGGAGATACAACAGGATGCGGTACGTTTACGAAACCATGTACATTTTGCGCCCGGATCTTGGAGAAGAAACCACAGAGCGGGCGATCGAGAAATATCAAAGTTTATTGCAAGAAAACGGCGTCGAGACCATCGAGACCCAGCATCGGGGCAAGCGTCGTCTCGCCTATGAAATTGGCAAACATCGCGAAGGCATTTACATTCAAATGAACTATGAATGCGATGGTAGCCAAATTGCCGGTCTAGAGCGCGCCATGCGGATGAGTGATGATGTCATTCGCTATCTGACCATCAAACAACCGATTCGCGAACCCAAAGAAGCTCCCGAAGAACAACCGGTAGAAGCATAAACTATCAGATTTGTCAAGGGGGGAAAAGGCAAAATTTGCCCCGAGAAAGGGACTGGATAAAGGGCGAAAGCGAACGGCGATCGCCTTCCACTCAAGAGCTGCGATCGCGTCGGGAAAGCAGCCTTCCACATCCAACCTTTCGGCGGCTCAACCATTTTTTTTCCCAATCACTTGACCTGCAATCCGGTGATGAGCGAAAATAGAAAACTTGCTCTCTATCTCTTGCTCGGATCGGGTTAAACCATGAAAAAGCTGGGAAAAAACCAGCTACCTGTACGGCAACTCTCATCAATCCCCAATTATATGAGCACTTACGCAATCATCGAAACTTGTGGCAAGCAAATGCGCGTAGAACCCGGTCGGTTCTACGACTTAGATCGGCTGCCGGTGGAAGAGGATGAAACCTTCTCCTTTGAAAGCGTCTTGTTAATCAACAACGACGGCAACATTCAGGTGGGTCAACCCTTTGTAGAAGGTGCCACCGTGGAAGCCAAGGTAATGCGACACATGCGCGGACGCAAAGTCATCGTGTACAAGATGCAGCCGAAAAAGAAAACCCGCAAAAAGCGCGGGCATCGGCAAGAACTGACCCGGGTGACGATCTTCTCGATCGGCATGAACGGATCCCCCATTGCCACGGCAGGAGAATCCACCGCCGCTCCCGCGACCGCAGACAGTGAAGCGGCAGCAGAAACCAGCGAAACTGCGGCAGAATAGAATAATAGGGGGGAAACACTCCAGACAAGGAGAGGGGATCGGCAGTCTGCTTCTGCGAATCGGCGATCGGCCTTCCCCATCCCCCAACGCAAAGCAATTGTCAATACCATTGAGGAACTATGGCTCATAAGAAAGGAACAGGCAGTACGCGCAACGGTCGCGACTCGAATGCCCAGCGTCTAGGCGTCAAGCGCTTTGGCGGTCAAGTGGTGAGAGCTGGCAACATTTTGATTCGTCAGCGCGGCACCAAATTTCACCCCGGAACCAACGTGGGACGCGGAAGTGACGATACTCTCTTTGCCTTGGTTGATGGCATCGTCACCTTTGAACGAAAAGGCAAGCGCGGCAAAAAAGTCAGCGTGTACCCCAACGGTGCAGCAGAAACCGCGACCGCTCAAGCATAACCCTTTGGCCGCTCCGATGTTTGGCCATTGATTTTCATCTTTTCAAGGGTGGGCAATGCCCACCCTTTGCTATTTTTTTCTATTTACAGCTTGATTGTTTTGCGACTTCAATTCTGGGTCGCCCCGAGTTCAATGCTGGGTAGAGACGGGATAAGAGCGCGTCTAGACAAGGGTTCGCGCACCGACCCAATGCAGTCTCGCATTTCATCCGATGAGATGTAACAGAACGTAACGGTTATTGTGAAGTTAGTAGCCCCTAACCGTCATAGACTAAAACAGAATACGTTTGAGGGTTAACAGTTAAAGCTATGTTTCCAACTCATCGCCCGCGCCGCTTGCGTCAACACCCCAAATTGCGTCAGATGGTGCGTGAAACCATCGTCACCGCCAACGATTTAATTTATCCTCTATTTGCCGTACCTGGGGAAGCGATCGCCCAAGAAGTGAAATCCATGCCCGGAGTCTACCAACTGTCGGTGGATAAAATCGTTGAAGAAGCCAAACAAGTGTACGACCTAGGCATTCCGGCGATTATCCTCTTTGGGATTCCGGAGAATAAAGACACCGAAGCCACTGGTGCTTGGCATGACTGTGGCATCGTCCAAAAAGCCACCACCGCCGTCAAGGAAGCGGTACCAGAACTGCTGGTTATGGTGGATACTTGCCTGTGCGAATACACCACTCACGGACACTGCGGCTATCTGGAGGTGGGGGACTTAACCGGGCGAGTGCTCAACGATCCCACCTTGGAGTTGCTGGGAAAAACTGCCGTTTCGCAAGCCAAAGCCGGGGCTGATGTGATTGCACCTTCAGGAATGATGGATGGTTTCGTGCAAGCCATTCGCTCGGCGTTGGATAAAGCGGATTTCCAGCATATTCCGATTATGTCTTATGCGGCCAAATATGCGTCTGCGTATTATGGACCATTCCGGGATGCGGCGGAGTCTGCCCCGCAGTTTGGCGATCGCCGCACCTATCAGATGGATCCGGGCAACAGCCGCGAAGCGCTCAAAGAAATCGAGCTCGACATTGCCGAGGGTGCGGATATGCTGATGGTCAAACCCGCTTTGGCATATATGGATATCATTGCGCGGGTCAAGGATGCCACCCATTTGCCGGTAGCGGCTTATAACGTTTCTGGGGAATATTCGATGGTGAAAGCCGCAGCCCTCAACGGTTGGATCGATGAAGAAAAAGTGGTGATGGAAACCTTAACCGCCTTTAAACGGTCTGGCGCTGACTTGATTTTGACTTACCACGCCAAAGATGCGGCGCGCTGGCTGCAAAACTAATTTTATCCGCTGAAGCAAATGTGGCAGTTGTGACAAGCCACCGGGAATGCATAGCCCCACCAGAGGGGACTTATGCTGACAGAGTGTTTGTTACCCACGCAGAAGCCATAGCCAATTGCCCCACCCCCACTGGGTGTGGGTTTTTTATTATGCCTGCCCTTGGGGATCTGTTCCATCCGCGATCCCCAGTTTACCGAGGACCGATGACCACCTCACCCTCATCGGAGTTAGGTGGGCGATCGCCATCCACGGCGAGACCCCAGGTGCCAGAAGGCGAACAAAAAATAGGAAATTGCGAAAATCTTGCTGTGCTAGAACAGAGGCGAGTTCGAGGGTTTTGGCGGTGAAAATGTCAAGAAATTTAGATATAAATTTGCCGGAGTTCTGCTAGTATATGAAATTACAAAGTCATTGATTATAAGCTTTAAACTATCCCTGATTTCGAGTAGGAGCAGCAGAGTAGACGAAGCGAAATAATTCAAGCACTTTGCCGGGATAACGCAGCCAAGAGCCTGCCAAAACCGCAGCTCTACGAAGAATTCAGACCTCGAGAAGAATACCTTGCCAAAGAGAAACGACGGCATCTGTGTTGGATGACAGATAGAGATTATGGGCAATAATCTGCGAAAAGCATTCATCCAGATGAAGTGACACAAAGGTGACAAATGTCACCGCAATTTGAAGAAATTAGAGTGCCATCAAATTAGGAGAAAAAAGGGTAAAGATGGATTGCAGTCATATTAGATTTAGCGATCGCAAATCGGAAGTCGAGCCGAACAAACTCAAATTGCTATTTGAAATCACGGCATTTTGGGCAAAGGATAGAAGCCTAGAGGATTTAGCCATTGCGATCGCCAACAGCGAACCGGTGATTAGCTGCTGGGATGGAGAGCGCCTGATCGGGTGTGCCCGGGCCACATCAGACGGCATTTACCGAGCCACGATTTGGGACGTAGTGATTCACCCGGAGTATCAAGGAGTGGGACTGGGGCGCAAATTAGTCGAAACCCTGTTGAGCCACCCGCACATGAATCGGGTGGAGAGAATTTACCTAATGACCACCTACCAGCAGAAATTTTACCAGCGGATTGGCTTCGAGACCAATACCACCACCACAATGGTATTGCATCAGAACCACTCCTTTACGCCTAAGATTGCGACGCGGGAAACGCCTGTGGAAGCGAGCATTGAAGTCGGGTAAACTGCATAGATTCTTCTGAATCAGTCTCCTCCAGGTTTGGGGGAGACTCGATAATTTCCAGACGTCCTTGCATCAGTTCCAAGAGCGTCTGATTCATCATCAAAATGGTTCCGGGAGACAGCTGAGGATTTTCATCCGGTTTGCTCGGAGTGGGTGGAGGCGATCGCAGTAAATCCGTAGGTTCTGTAAAAGTATCCGCAGGAAGAGGCAAATCCACCCAGATGCAAATGCGATCGCCACCTTCACCGTTGTTCGATTCAGCACTCCCAGGGGATTGGGCAGACAGGTGAATGCTCTCGAGGGTAGAAGGAGTAATGGCCATATCGATAAAATTAACCAGAACTTGGATCAGGCACCGCTGGTCCGCGCTGACATAAAGATTCGGGTCGGGTTTGACCACCTTGAGGGAGATATTGCGATTGGCGGCTTGCACTTCACTCAAATATTGCACTTCTTCAAACAGTTCAGCCAATTGAAGCGGTTCCATCTCGAGCGGATTGCGACCCTCCTCGACGCGAGAGACATCCACAATGCGATCGAGCATGTCCATCATTTTCTGCACCGAGGTATTGGCTTGACGTAAAAACTCGCGTTCCTCCGCCTCATCTTCACACAAATCGCTCAAAATTAATTGATGGGCACCGATCAAACCATTCAGGGGCGATCGCAACTCGTGGGAGATGCGAGAGAGAAACCCCGCTTTAAACTGGCACATTTGGCTAGCCAGTTGATAGTCGAGTTGAGTTTGGTGTAACTGGTTCACCACCTCCGACAGGTTCGCGGTATTTTCTGTCGATTCGGTGCCATGAGAATTGTGGTGGGCGCTGTTTTTGCCCACCGCCCAACGCGCGCTGACAAACCCGATCCCCAATCCGACTCCCAAATACACCCAATTGCTCCAGTCCATCATTGGCTCCCTGCCTCACGCACTCAACACTTACAATTTAATTGCGCCCTGACGCAGGATTTCCCAGCGGTTGCCCGTCCATTTTGCCACGGTAGAAGGAACGCCGCTGGCATTCGGTCGGGGTAGAGATTCATCAACCTGTAGAGTCAGCACCTCTGGAAATTGCGCCTCAATGTCTGCCATCGATCGCAACGGGGGCTGACCGCTGCGGTTAGCGCTGGTGGTGGCGAGTGGCTGGGTTTGGGCGAGAATTTGGCGGGCGATCGCCAGATCTGGCACCCGGATCCCCAAAGTGGTTGGATCCAGGGGATTCATCTCCCGAGGAACGGCAGAGGATGCGGGTAGCACCAGGGTTAGCGCCCCGGGCCAGTGTTTCGAGGCCACCTCCTGCCACACCTGGAATTCTTCTGGGGTGCCGGTTACATAGGGCCACAGGTCTTCAGCGGTTGCCCCCATTAAAATCAACGGTTTATCTCGACGGCGCTGTTTGGCCAAAAAGATTAATTCCGCCGCATCGGGACGCGCCGCTAACGCCGGAACGGTATCGGTGGGAAAACTGACTAGCTGCCCTTTTCGGGCACTGGAAATCAGCGCATCGATTGAAACTGCGGTCATGTTAAAAATTTACAGCCATTCTGTGACCAGAAAAATTCTCATTTAACGCGATAAGCGCGGGCAAAGCGTTCGATGCCTGCTAAATCTGAGAATATCTCAATTTGGCAATAACTGCCTTGTTGTTGCAGTAACTCGGTGACGGCGGGGGCTTGTCCGGCCATCATTTCAAACAGTAACACGCCGCCCGATCGCAGATAATCCGGGGCGGTGGCGACAATATGGCGAATGCAATCCAATCCATCCGGGCCGCCATCGAGGGCGAGATGCGGTTCGTGTTGGGCTACTTCGGGTTGCAATTCCCCCACCATGTGACTGGGAATGTAGGGCGGATTGGAAACGATGCCACTGAGTTGCCCTTCCCAGGGTGCGAGGGGTTTGAACCAGTCCCCGAGATGGAAAGCGATGCGATCGCCCAATCCCAGGTTCCGGGCATTGCGCGAGGCGATATCCAGGGCAGCTTGCGATCGCTCAATGGCATGAATCTGGGCGCGAGTGAAGCTTTCCGCCAATCCGACGGCGATCGCACCGCTTCCGGTGCCCAAATCGGCCCAAAGTCCGCAGTCTAACGGCGGGGAAACGGCGATCGGGGGATTTTTGCCAGCGGCGAGGCTCAACTCTATCAAATACTCGGTTTCCGGACGGGGAATCAACACCGCCGGGGTGACGGCTAACTGAAAATTGCGCCAAGGCGTCACCCCGACGAGATACTGAACTGGCACTTTTTCCTCGAGCCGTTGCTGCCACAATTGTCTGAGTTTTGCCCAAGGGAGCGTCAGTGGAATTTGCGATCGCCCTTTAAACGAGTGCAAGCGCAATGCCAATTTATCCAGATCGCTTACTGCTTGCAGCAACCAGTCTAGTTCGTTGGGGGGGATGCCAACAGCAATAGCAGCGACGCAAGCTTCCTCGCGCCACTGCCATAATTCCAATCCGGAAACCCAGTGTGCTGGCGAACCGTTTGTCATCGAAAATTAGGGGTTGGTAAGGGGGGCGAATGGAAACCCCTGTCATTTATGTATGGGGAGGAATTCGCC
>NZ_JAYFEQ010000744.1:0-251 GCF_055795085.1 Phormidium sp. CCY1219
AGATATTGATATCATTTGCATGATGCGATTCAAATTAGACGATCGCGCGATTTGAAATGGTGCGTTATGCGGAAATACCATTGATTTGTGACGGTTCACATTTTCTGGCCGCATAACACACCCTACCTATGATGGGATCGCGCGATTTGAAATGGTGCGTTATGCGGAAATATGATTGATTTGTTACGGTTCACATTTTCTGACCGCATAACACACCCTACCTATGATGGTGTCGCCCCCGGTAGGGTGTG
>NZ_JAYFEQ010000745.1:0-23005 GCF_055795085.1 Phormidium sp. CCY1219
TTTAGGCTGGTCAGGTGGTTAGAAGTACAAGCCCCTGGCTTTAGACATGGGGTTGGTTTCTACGGAGTCCCTGACGCCGTTCTTGCGAGTTTACCTCAAACTCGAGATAGTCTTCCGGGGTGTAAAGTTTTTTTTGTTCGGCTTGCACGAGCATTTGAGTCAGTCCTCCCTCTGGGGATAAGTTGCGCGTCAAATCAGTGTTTTTGTCTGGTTCTTCTCTTTTGACGGTTGGTGTTGTCTCTGGAATAATTGTAGATCGTAGTTCTCGGGTAGGGGGAGGTATTCAAATTACCGAGATTGACTGTCTCGGTGGGGCGATCGCTCCCCAGAACTCCTTGAAACGGGTGCAAATTAGTTTGCAGGTTGGAGACGCGATTCCGAAGCGTCTCTACGGGGAGGCGGGGCCTGGGAATGCAGCGTTCCCCCTGGGGGGCACGAGTCATGGGCGTTGATCCCCATTGTAGCCGCGATGTCGCCCGCCCAGTTAAAACGATCGCCGTCTGAGTACGTTTAACAGCTTGGTGAGGCTGTCGGGAAGGGGGGCGATCGCTTCGAGGGTTTCTCCGGTTTCGGGATGTTCCAAAGTGAGACGCCATGCGTGCAGGGCTTGTCCGGGGAGGTTGACGCCCACCGATCGCCCGCTGGCGTATAGGGGATCGCCGACAATCGGATGTCCCATGTCAGCACAGTGGACGCGAATTTGATGGGTGCGTCCGGTTTCTAGGCGAAAGTGCATTACTGTATAATTTCCCAGTCGTTCTTGCACCTGCCAGTGGGTGACGGCGGGCCTTCCGCCTTTTTCTACCGGGACGATCGCCATTTTTTTGCGATCGCGTTTGTGGCGTCCGATGGGTCGGTCGATGGTACCGCTTTCGGCTTTGGGCGCACCGTAGAGGATGCCGAGATATTCCCGTTTTGCGGTTTTGGCTTTGATTTGCCCTTGCAGGTGTTGGTGGGCGCGATCGGTTTTGGCGATCGCGATCGCTCCTGTGGTGTCTTTATCCAGTCGGTGGACGATTCCGGGACGCTGCACGCCGCCAATTCCCGATAAATTATCACAATGTGCTAACAGTGCGTTGACTAGGGTATCCTCTTCATGGCCCGGTGCTGGATGTACCACCACTCCCGCCGATTTGTTGAGAATAATCAAACTGTCGTCTTCATACAGAATATCCAAGGGCATCTCGGTGGGCCGCAGCTCTAACGGTTGTGCGGGGGGAATTTCGATGGCGATGCGATCGCCGTGGCGAACTGTGGCTTTTTTTGAGGTGCAAATTTCTTGGTTGACTTTGACGCAATTTTGTGCTATGAGCTGCTGGATGCGCGATCGCGATAAATCCGGGACGCGATCGGCGAGGTAGCGATCGAGTCGGGTGGCACTTTCTTCAACAATAATAATTTCTGTCATTGGCGATCGAATAGAACATAACCGGGTTTTCCCGTCCTTTCTCTGTCGGCGCGACGTCTCGTCCTCCACCTGCTCTTTGAACGGTTATTCGGTGGGATTTGACTCCCACCGAATCCACTGGCAAGATTTCTATTTTATCCGAAAATCGCCATTCGGAAACGGGTATTTTTTTGCCTCGGCTCATATCCCGCACTCGCCACGGACCCTGGCTCACCTGTTCCCCCATCCCACTGATTCTTCCTGGGGAATGTCCCTCTCTAGATAGACGACACTGGGGATTTCTCCTTTTAAAGTAATTCCTAACGAGCGGGCTAATGACAAAAATTTCATCCCGAAAACATTTCTTTATTTTAGCAGTTACCCAGGAAATTCATATGGCTGATACAACCATTAAAAAAGTAGACTCTGCTCACTCCCCCCACGGCGAGATGGGCCAGAAATATCTTGCGGCGGGCAAGTCTCTTTCTATGCGGCTTTGGGAAGAAGAACCGGGCGAGTCTAAACCGGAAGTAAGCCGGGATTACGAAACCGTGGGTTACGCGATCGCCGGTCGCGCTGAGCTTTACATCAACAGTCAAATGGTATTGCTCGAACCTGGCGATTCTTGGGTGGTTCCCAATGGGGCCAACCACACCTATAAAATTCTGGAGCCTTTTAAAGCCGTTGAGGCGACTTCCCCGCCAGCGCGCAGTCACGATCGCGATGAAACTTAAGTCCAATCCGGTGGCGAGACCTACCTCTGGCCTCGCTTTTTCTCCCGTTTCATCTCTCCCCCTTCCCCCCTGTTGGCCGATCGCTTCCGGGGGGTGGCGGGGAAGAAAATTTTTCCTAAAAAAAAGGATTTGTCCTTGACAAGGGAAAAATTGTTTGCTAATCTAGATTATAATGGGAATAGTGGCAAAATTAAAAATTTTGCCACTATTCCCATTATGAATATATGGTATCGCAAATTCTGAGAAAATGCAAGGCCGGGAAGAAAAAAAAGCGGCCAAAAATTTTAACTTTTTTTTTTGAGTTGCATGATATAAAAATCTCCGAACAAGAGAAGGGAACAGAAGTATCTTGTCCGGAGAAAAGGAGAGTGAAGAATTTAACGGGATTGGTTGAAGAAATTGCCGGCAAAGCTAATAGCGTCAGCGATATCCACATCGCCATCATTATCGGCATCTAAAAAGCTATTGAGGACGGGATTGCCGCCGCGTTGGGGGTCGTCTGCGCTTGCGCCACTTTGCAGTAAATTCAGCACTACGGGGATAAGCAGGGGAAGCATAGATTGGATTTGCTGTGCGTTTAAGCCAGTGCGGGCGCAGAGGGTTTCGATGAGTTGAGAAATTTGCGGGGCGGAGAATAAAGCAGCGATCGCGGAAGAATTAGCCGAAGTGCCGCTAAACTGGCTGACAATGGATTGTACCATATCGCTGCCGCCGGCGTCCCGTTTTTCCTGCAGAGCCGATCGCACGAAAGTGCCCACCGTCGAGAGCATAGTTTGGGTAGTTGCAGGATCGGTATTGTAGGTGCTGCTGAGTTGCTGTACGGTACTGAGAATCGTACCCAGTTGATTGGAACTCGCTTGCTGAGAGGGATTATTCAGCGCACCAGCAATTTGGTCAAAAAGGCCCATAGTATTTTACTCCACCATAATAAAAACATTTGCAGTGAATCGGGCAACAGGTATCGCGAGAAAACCCGACACCCCACCCTACTTCTAGAGTAAAGCAAATCGGGACATCTATGAGGAGAGAAGAAGCGCACGAAAGGCTTCCGGAGAAAAGTTTGAGGAGGGGAAATTTTTATCTCCTCGATGAGGAGTGGGCACAGAAGGGAGCAAAACCACCACTACACTCCAAGTTATTTTAAAATAGTGCAGTAGAGGGAAGCAGTGCTGACGCAGACGACGGGCGACAGAATTTTCCCTTACTCAGGGTGTCTTGGAAACAGTGGCGCAGGGAGAAAAAAAGATGGGTAATTCATGCAGAAAAAACAATCATTGCAGTGGGCGGATATTTGGGGAACAGGGGTTTCACCGATCGCTCACCATTGGAATAAAAACACTCCTCGTTCTGAGTGGACTCGGAGTGCCATTCGCCTTCCATGCAGTAGCCCAGGGGCAAATCATCCCCGATCGCAGCCTACCGAGCAACTCCGAAGTCACCCCCCAAGGGAACAGCCGCATCATCACCGGCGGAACCCAACGCGGAGGGAACCTATTCCACAGCTTCAAAGAATTTTCCCTCCCCACCAATCGAGTAGCACAGTTCGAGAACCAGCCAAACATACAAAACATTGTGACCCGAGTAACCGGAGGAAAAATCTCCCAGATTGACGGACTAATCCAAACCAACGGAAGCGCCAACCTATTCCTACTCAACCCGAATGGAATAGTATTCGGACCCAACGCCCAACTCAACATCGGCGGGTCATTCGTAGCCACCAGCGCCGAAGCCATAGAATTAGCCGACGGCACCACATTTGGGGGAATAGACCCAGAAGCCCCCCCATTATTAACCATCAGCACACCCGTAGGGCTGCAATTTGGAGAAAATCCCGGAGCGATTATCAACCGATCGCGCGCCACAGACAGCAGCGGTGCGATCGCCCGGATGCAAGTGACACCCGGACAAACCCTTGCCCTAATTGGCGGCCACGTAACCCTCGAAGGCGGGCAAATGCAAGCCCCCTCCGGACGCATCCACATTGGCAGCGTAGGGGACAAAGCCAAAGTCAGCCTCCGGGTCACAGAAAACGGAATAGCAGCAGGATACGAAAGCGTAGGAGACTTTCGAGACATTCAACTCTTGCAGCAAAGTGTCGTGAGTACCAGTGGCCAAGGTGGCGGATCCGTAGAATTGCAAGGGCGACAGATACAGGTGCGCGACGGTTCCCAAGTATTAGCGATCGCCCGAGGAGCGCAACCCGGAGGCACCTTACGCCTACAGGCCAAGGAATTCGTAGAAATCAGCGGTACCAACCCAGAAAACTTTACCATCATCGCCAGCGACACAATGGGAACCGGTGCGGGAGGAGACCTAACCGTAGAAACCCGGCAATTCTTACTACAAGGCACAGCATTTTTATCCACCACCGCCTTTGGAGAAGGTGCGGGGGGAAATCTGAGCGTGCGGGCAATCGACGGAGTAAACTTAATCGGAATTGGCCTTGAATCTCTCAACCAATTTTTAGGCGGTGGATTGAGCGGACAACTGCAACCGAGCGATCGCATTAGCGGACTATTCGCCGGAACCGCCGGACTCGCCCCCGGGGGGAACATAACCATCCAAAGCGATCGCATCGGCATGTATAACGGCGCGATCGCCTTCAACCCCACATTTGGCAGCGCACCCAGCGGCGAAATCAACCTCTTTGCCAGTCATGCCATCGAAGCGATCGGCGCAGGAGCATTTACCAACACCGCCCTTGGAAGCACCGGATCCGCAGGAAACTTAACCATACAGACCAGCCAGCTTACCATCCGAGATGGCAGCGTCTTTTCCACCGCCACCTTGGGCAATGGCGCAGGAGGCGACATCCTGATTCGAGCCTCAGAATCCGTAGAAGTGTCCCGAACCCTACCCGGAACCCTGCTACCCACAGGCATCTTAAACAATACCCTATTCGGCATCGGCATAGGGGGAGACATCCGCATCGAAACCAAACGCTTAATCAATCGCCAAGGAGCATTAATCGTCGCCAACAGTGGCGGGATAGTCGGTACCGACGTAATTCCCCTCGGCGGACCCGGAGGAAACATCCTCATCGAAGCCAGCGAATCCATAGAAATCCTAGGAGTATCCGCCGATGGTTTTACCACCAGCGGTCCGGGAACCACCACCTTCACCGACAGTCCCGCCGGAGACTTGACCCTAATTACCGGCACCCTGAGTATCGGCGATGGCGCAATTCCCTCCAGTGCGAGCCTCGGTGAAGGTGCGGGGGGAACCCTGACAGTGAATGCCTCCGAGTCGGTAGAAGTGTTTGGCACCTCCCCCATAACCGGATTGCCCACCACCGTTGTAGCCTCCTCCGGGCGCGCCGACTTACCGCAGGTGCAAGCCATCGGCGCAGGAGGAGACGTGAGAATAACCACCCCCGAATTGCGCGTGCGAGACGGTGCCAGCCTGGATGTGAGAAGTCTCGGAGCGGGAAACGCCGGAACCCTGGAAATTGTAGCCGGGTCAGTTCGCTTAGAGCGCGAAGGGAGTTTAAACGCAGCCACCGTATCCGGGGCCGGGGGCAACATTCAGGTGCGATCGCCGGATATTCGGTTAAGCGATCGCAGCAGCATCACCACCAACGCCGGAAACACCAACGGCGGAAACATCACCATCGACACCGAAACCTTAACCGCATTAAACAATAGCGACATCACCGCCAACGCCCTAGAAGGTCGCGGAGGTCGCGTCAGCATCACCGCCGAAGGCATCTTCGGCACCGAATTCCGAAGCGCACCCACCCCCGCGAGCGACATCACCGCCACCTCCCAACTCGGCCCCCAGTTTAGCGGTACCGTAGAAATCAATACCCCAGAAACAGACAGCAGCTTGGGAATCGTAGAACTAGAAAGCGCTCCGGTGGATGTGTCCAAACTAATCGCCCAAAACTTCTGCGTAGTGGGTCAAGGCAGCGAATTCACCATTACCGGTCGCGGCGGGTTGCCTACCTCTCCCAACGAAGCCCTGGATGCTTCCGTAGTATTAGAAGACTTGCGAATTGTTCCCACCAGCCCCGCGCAAACCTCACAACCCCCCTCCCCATCCCCCGCCCTTGCCTCCGTTTCCCCCAGTGGCCAGCGGTTGGTGGAAGCCCAAGGGTGGGCGATAAACGCACAAGGAAAAGTGGTTTTGGTAGCACAACCCACCAGCGTTACCCCCCACAGCGATTGGATGAGCCTCCCGGGTTGTGGGAAATTATATAAAGAACCGGGCGACTAACAGTTGCGGCGGCGCAACCTAAGTCTGCCATCGCAGACGACTACCTGCATGCTGCCTGCAAACCCGATTGTTTATCTTCTCTTACCATATTTTTCTTTTCATGTCAAGATATAGCCGAAAAATATAATGCCAAAACCGAGAGATTTCCGATGGATTGTCGCCGCCTTCTTAAGCTTTACCCTCAGCATGACCCTTCATGCTGCATGGGTCGCTCATCGCGCCTTTCCCGCCGACCCACCCCCGGCAAATGCGATCGCCGAAAATCAACCCCAAACCACATTAACTGCTGGGAAAAAAGAATACGACGCCGGACGATTTGCTGCAGCAGTTCGGGTGTGGGAACGGGCGGCGGCAGAGTTTTCTACCCAAAACAATCCCCTGGGAGAAGCGCAGGCATTGAACTTTCTATCCTTAGCTTATCAGCGGTTGGGAGAGTATGAAAAAGCCAGTGCCGCGATCGCAGCCAGTCAAAACGCGATCGCAACTTATCCCCCAGAACAACCGCAAAGCCAAATCATCCGCGCCCAACAATTAAACACCGCCGGTCGGCTGCAATTCTTCCTCGGACACACCGAAAACGCCCTAGACCTTTGGCAACAAGCAACCCAAATGTATCGTAACGTGCCAGACGAATGGGGAACCCTACTCAGTCAAATCAATCAAGCCCGCGCCATGCAAGTTTTAGGACTACACGCCAAAGCCACCAAAACCCTACTCGAAATCGAACAAACCCTAGACAAACAACCCGACACCTCATTAAAAGCTGCCAGGTTGCTGACCCTGGGAAATTTGCGGCGACAAGTCGGAGCATTAGAAGACTCCGAGAGAATTTTGCAGCAAGCTCTCGAGGCAGCAAATCGGGGGCGATCGCCACAACAAATCAGCGCCATCCTATTAAGTTTAGGCAATACATTACAAGCCAAAAAACAACCAGAATCCGCCTTAAACCTTTATCGACAAGCCGTAGCCGCCGCCTCACAAACCCGCGACCCCATGTTGCAATTACAAGCACAATTAAACCAACTGCATATCTTGCTAGAAATAGGGCAATGGGAGTCAGCAGAAAGCTTAGCCGCGCAAATTCCCGAACCCTTGAGCATTTTGCCCCCCAGTCGCCCCACAGTTTACGCCCAGGTGAATTTAGCCCGCGCTGCAATATGTTTGCAACAGAAAAATCCCGCTTGTTTGACCTCAGAAGAATTGCTCCAGGAGACATCACAGCAGGAAATTATCGGCGATACCGAAACGATTATTTCGATATTAGAACGAGGAGTAGAAGCAGCGCGAAAATTGGACGATAGGCGATCGCAATCCTATGCCCTAGGGAACCTAGGTCGCTTATATGAAAAAATCGGACAACAAAGCGCCGCACAAAAACACACCGAAGCCGCATTAAACTTAGCCCAGGGGATACAAGCATCAGATATTGCCTATCAGTGGCAATGGCAACTAGGAAGAGTGAGGGTAAAAAAAGGAGACAAAACAGGTGCGATCGCCCCATATACCCAAGCAGTACGCACCCTACAATCGCTTCGCAGCGACCTAGTAGCCATCGAACCAGAGGTGCAATTCTCCTTTCGCGAAACCGTCGAACCCGTTTATCGTCAGCTTGTAGCATTGCTCCTCGACAGCACCCAGGGCGCTTCCGTCCAGCTAAAACAACAGTATCTCACACAAGCCCGCCAAACCCTCGAATCCCTGCAACTAGCAGAACTAGACAACTTCTTCAAAGACGCTTGTTTGGACGCCCAACCGCAGCAAATTGACGAAATAGACCCCACCGCCGCCGTATTCTATTCCGTCATTTTGCCAGACCGATTAGCCGTCATCCTCTCCATCCCCGGCGACAACCTGCGTCACTACGAAACCCCCATCACTCAACGCCAAGTCGAAACAACCTTAGCGCAACTGCAACAATTCCTCAGCCCTGCATTTTCCAACAAGCGGCGCTTGCAACTGTCGCAACAACTGTATGACTGGTTAATTCGACCCGCGCAAGCCAGTTTAGCGAATCGGGAGATTCAAACCCTGGTTTTCGTACTCGATGGCGTCCTGCGGAATTTACCCGTAGCCGCCCTGTATGATGGAGAAAGCTACTTAATCGAAAAATACAGTCTCGCCCTCACCCCTGGATTGCAATTGCTCGCGCCGCAACCCTTGCAACGAGAGCAAATCCAAGTTTTGAGCGGGGGACTCACCGATGCCCGTCAAGGATTCGACCCATTACCCGCAGTAGAATTAGAATTGCAGCAAATCGCCACTCAAGTAAGTGAAGCGCAAGTTTTGTTGAACGGGGATTTTACCGAATCGAATCTAGCCAGTCAGATAGACCGAGTAGACTTCCCCGTCATTCATTTAGCGACTCACGGTCAGTTTAGCTCGAATTCCGAACAGACATTTATTCTCACCTGGGATGATAAAATTCAAGTCACCGAATTTGAGGCATTGCTACAAACCCGGCAAGATGGATTTTCCACCCCGATCGCATTATTGGTCCTGAGTGCCTGTCAGACAGCGACAGGAGACAAGCAAGCCGGATTGGGATTAGCAGGGGTAGCCGTGCGATCGGGGGCGCGATCGACCCTAGCAACCCTGTGGTCCGTGAACGATGCCTCCACCGCAACCCTAGTAACCGAGTTTTACCGCAACCTACTCCGCGACGCAGGCCCGGGCGCAACGGACACCTCTCCCCCCATGACCAAAGCACAGGCCCTTCGTCAAGGGCAGTTAGCCTTGTTAAATGAGGATAAATACTCCCATCCGTTTTATTGGGCACCCTTTGTTTTGGTGGGAAATTGGTTGTAGAGTCGGAGTGACTATGCGTTTAAATTGCATGTTAAATTTCAATTTAAACCCCGTATTGTGGGCAGCTAATCCCCTAAAAGTATGCAAACTAAATGTGGTTGCGGTCGGAAAATAATAGGTGAATTTCCGGGAAAGGGCTACGCCAAGGTGCCACAGAATGTAAAGAAATTATAAGTTGAAACTACTTTCAACTCTGTGGGGCTGCAAAACAGGGTCTAGGTTCGCCTGGGAAGGGAAAACTTTGCAAAACTTTTACAATTGCCGGGTAAATAGTTGCACGAATAGCGCAAAAAATCAGGGGGCAAAAAGGTGTAATGACTGAAGTTAAGCGCGTTTTGCTTGGGGGTTCGCAGAACAACATCCGAGGAGGATAAAAGGGAGTTTTGCGCCAAAATGTAAAGGAACGGTAAAGCTCAAGCCGTAGAACGGGTTCAAAATCGTCCCCTTAAAATTACCTAGAGTTATAAAATTTGATATAGTAGTAAAAGAGGTCAGCAGGGTGTTAAATGTCGCAGAGATAAAATCCTCTTTAATCGCCGATAAATCAATCCGATTAATTCAAGCAATTCGCAAGCAGCAAGGAGTTGAACAATGGCATCAACAAACTCGTCGGTTTCAGTGGCAATTTTTTCCATCGCCCTGTCAGTAAAATTCGCCCTAATGGCTGGCTTACCCACCCAAGCGCAAGTTTCCGCCCCCAATCCACTATCCGAGAAAACCGTGGCTAGCATTACCTTCGAGCCACCGGATAACCAAACCCTGGAAGATTCCGCCGGGGGAGCATCTCGCAGTGGCGGATTCTGTCCCCAAGATGGGATGATGGAAGGACCATCGGTGACGCCAATCTTGCCAGAAACCAAGCAAGGATTAACCCTATCCGATCGCCCCACGGTATTCGCCTACATTCCCCCTACCTCAGCGGCCCAGGGATATTTTATCGTCAAAGACAAAACCGAGGATTATTACTATCAAACCCAGGTTGAGATTCCCAACCAGGGAGGAATTATCAGCCTCACCCTCCCCCCAGAAGCATCCCCCCTGGAAACCGGGAAAACCTATCAGTGGTCGTTTGTGTTAGCCTGCGAAAACCCACCGAGAGCAGATAGTCCTCGGGTAGAGGGGTGGATTACCAGAACCGAAGCAAGCGCCACAGCGATGGGTCAACTCCCACCAGAAGTTTCGTTAGAAGCAGCGAGCCAATATGGCAAGGAAGGAATCTGGTACGATACCCTCAGCACCCTTGCCGAATTGCGCCGATCGCAACCGGATCGATATACCGCCGCCTGGGACAACTTCCTAAGCGAAAACGGACTCGAAGCGATCGCCAACCAACCCCTGATTCAATCCATAGCGCCCCCAAGCGCGATCGGCCATTAGGGGAGTTAGAATAGGGAGCTAATCCATTTTCCACCGCCAGGGACAAATCCCTCGCGTCTGCCTGGTAGCGCACCCTAGAATGGGAATAGGGGGCGCTATTGTTTTTTAGGGTACGATTTAAGCGATCGCACCAAAAACGAGCAGTGTGCCCAAACATAGCCCGTGATTTCCCTAAAGCGCCTAGATGGTATTAAAATCGAAGCTATGGCAATGGCGTGCGGTATTGGTAACAGCACCGACAGTGGCGGGTTTCGTCATTGCCACCAGTGCGGCTGGATGGTTCCAGGATCCCGAACTCGGGATGCTCGATCGCTTTTTTCGCCTGCGTCCCCCACAACCCGCCGACACCCGCATCGCCATCGTCACCATAGATGAATCGGACATCACGAATGTGGGACAGTGGCCCATGTCCGATGGAACCCTGGCGCAATTACTGAATAACATTAAACAACAACAACCCCTGGCAATTGGCTTAGATGTGTATCGCGATTTAAGTGTCGAACCGGGGCATGAGAAATTAGTAGAACTGTTTGAATCCACCGAGAATTTAATCGGCGTCGAGAAAATTATTGGCCATACCGTAGCGCCCCCTCCCAGTCTAGAGCGCAACGATCGCGTGGGAATTTCGGATTTAGTTTTAGATGCCGATGGCAAAGTACGGCGAGCTTTATTATCTCATAAAAACCAAGCGGGAGAAACTCAGTTAAGTCTCGGGGCGCGGTTGAGCTTGATGTATCTAGAAAGCAAAGGCATTCAGCTAGAAGTCGCAGATCCCGAACGGATGCACTTGCGCTTGGGCACAGCGTTATTTAAGCCGTTTAGAAAAAACGATGGCGGTTATGCGGGGGTCAATGCCGGTGGGTATCAGATGTTGTTGAATTTTCGCGGAACCCAGGACAATTTTCCCACGATTTCGATGACGGAGGTACTGGAAAATAACATTCCGCCGGATTTAATGCGCGATCGCATTGTGTTAATTGGGGCAACTGCGCCGAGTTTAAATGATTTTTTCTTCACCCCGGATATTTCCGGGGCTTTCCGCGAGGAGGGCAGTTGGTTTAAAAATCAACGACGGATGGCTGGGGTGGTGATTCATGCTAATTTAATCAGTCAAATGGTCGGTGGTGCTTTAGAAGGGCGTGCTTTTTTGCAAGTCTGGTCCGAACCCCTGGAGTGGATTTGGATTTTTGCCTGGTCCGCCGGGGGGGCGCTGTTAGCTTGGGGGTTGCGCGCCAGTCGCTTGTCTCAAAAACAGAGAAGATTTGGCAAAACTGTGGCGATCGTGTTGTTAGCAGGGGCGGGTGCGATCGCCATCGGTTATCTGGCATTTTTAAACAGTTGGTGGATTCCGGTGGTTCGCCCCCTGGTGGCGCTGTTTGCTTCGGCGATTATTGTCTCGGATTATAATAGCCGCAAATTGCTGCGCGATCGCGATCGGCGACTCACCCAATTTTTAGAAGCAGTTCCCGTAGGTATCACCGTGGTGGATACTGGGGGAAATGCCTATTTTTTCAATGAAAAAGCCAAGCAGATTCTCGCGCCTCATTTGCCCCGCAATGCCTCGGTGAGTGACATCGACCTGGCATGTCGCAGTTCTTTTACCAAGGGCGATCGCGACTCTGGAGCGTCGGAATTGCTCATCCAGCGGGCGTTAAGGGGGGAATCTACTACTGCCGACGATATTGAAATTTACAACGGCGATCGAGATATTCCCATCGAAGCTTGGGGAACGCCAATTTATGATGAGGAGGGCAATATATCTTTTGCGATCGTCGCCTTTCAAGATATCAGCGATCGTAAAAAAGCCGAACAAGAACGGCAAGCCTTCATCCAAAAACTCTCGGAACTCAACGAAGACTTAGAACGCTCTCTCGATGCCGAAATTCGATTAATTGAAGCCGCCGAACGCTTCGTCCCCAATCAATTTTTATCCTTCCTCGGTTACGAAAGCATTGCTGAAGTCAAACTCGGCGATGCGGTGGAAAAAGAAATGTCGGTTTTGTTTTGCGACATTCGCAATTTTACCACCTTATCGGAAGCAATGAGTCCGGAGGAGAATTTTAAATTTATCAATGCCTATCTTTCTCGCATGGAACCGGCGATTATCGAAAATAATGGGTTTATCGATAAATATATTGGCGATGCGATTATGGCGCTATTTGGCGGCGGCGCAGATGATGCGGTACAAGCAGGTATTTCTATGCTAAAATACTTGAGCGACTATAATACCACCCGAGGCAGACCGGGACGCCCCAAAATCAAAATCGGCATCGGCATTAATACCGGGTCTTTGATGCTCGGAACTGTGGGCGGAATCAACCGTCTCGATGGTACCGTGATTAGCGATGCGGTAAATTTAGCCTCGCGCATCGAAACGCTCACGAAATACTATGGGGTGGAATTGTTAATTACCCAGCAAACGTTTTTGCACCTACAAAATCCGGGAAAATACGACATTCGCCTCATCGATCGCGTCCAGGTAAAGGGCAAATCGGAACAAGTGACGGTGTATGAGATATTCGATGCCGATCCGCCGGAACTTCGCGAAGGCAAGTTAACCACCAAGTCGGAGTTTGAAAAGGCAATTTTATTATTTCATCTGAATAGTTTTAGGGAAGCACAGGGTTTATTTCAACGCTGTTTGAACGAGAATCCGGGGGATAAAGTGGCGCAAATTTATCTGGAACGCTGTAAGCAAGAAAGGAGCGATCGCCCCCTTCCAACCCAACCTTAAATCCTCCACTGCGCTTGGGTTTTGATTCATCCGGGAAAGGATTTTGCGTGACCTGCTTCTCGTTTTTCCGGCATTGGTATTAGAATCGAAAAATGGCATAAAATGGGCATTGCCCACCCTACAGAGAAACTGCCGCTTTAATGGGTAGGGTAATGGAAAACTCGGTTCCCATTCCCACCTCAGAGCAAACAATAATTTTTCCTCCATGTTTGTCTTCCACAATTTGCCGACTAATTGCTAACCCCAATCCGGTTCCCACCCCACGCGGTTTCGTGGTAAAAAATTGGGCGAAAATTTTCTCTTGGTTTTCCGGAGAAATCCCCGGCCCATTATCCGCAATTCTCACGTTAACCCACCGCTCATCGATTTGTTCCGTCGAAATGGTAATTTCTTTTCCCTTTACACCTTGAATCAGGGTTTGCTCGTCTAAGGCATCCACCGCATTACTGAGCAAATTCATAAAGACCTGATAGAGCAATCCCATATATGCCTCAATCGGGGGCAGATTGCCGTAATTGCGAATCACCTGGATGCTCTTTTTAATTCGGTTGTGCAAAATCAACAAACTACTGTCAATACATTCGTGCAAGTCCACCGGTTGGGGAATGTTTTCATCCAGGCGCGAGAAATTTTTCAAGCTCAAGGCGATCGCCCGCGCCCGTTGTGCCCCAACTTTCATCGACTGCAATATTTTAAACAAGTCTTCCTTGATAAACTCAATTTCAATTTCTTCCGCCCGTTCTTTCACTGCCGGCGGGGGTTCGGGAATCTCGGTTTCATAGGTATCGAGCAAATCGAAAATATCCTCGAGGTATTCTTCCGCCGGTGGGAGATTGCCGTAAATAAAATTAATCGGATTATTAATTTCATGGGCAACGCCAGCCAACATCCGCCCCAAACTGGCCATTTTTTCACTTTGAATTAACTGGCTTTCTTTTTCGTTTTCTAATTCTGAAATAAGGTGATTGACCTGGGCAATTAATTCGTTAAATGAGCTGGCCAAAACCCCAATTTCATCTTGGGTTTGAATCGGTGCTTTTAAGTTGAAATTAGATTCTTTCGCCACTTGCTGGGAAACCGCAGTTACCGCTTGAATGGGTCGCGCGATCGCCCAACTGATATAGAGCGCTAAGAGAATTGCACTCCCTACCGATACCAGCATGGTGACGCCTATAAACCATCGCCGAATCTTTCCCGCTTGCCATAACGCCAGTTTCGCTTGCTGCTGTTCTTCCTGCGCCGATGCCATCAGGGTTTGTAACTGCTGCGAAAACCGATTGAATCTCTCCACCGCAGGGCGATCGCTAAACCCTAAAAGCACTTGTTTCGCGTTAGTAATTTCTTCCGGTTCTAACGTTAATGGGGCAATTTCTTCGAGCAACAAATCTAGCTCTCGGGTGTAGGCTTCTACCACGCCTTTATACTCCTGCAACAGCGGTTCGAGACCGACAATCTTTTCCGGGTATTCCTTCAGTTCCCATAATTGCCCTCTCACACTCGCTACACTCTCAAGCCACTGATTCTTTTCTGCCTGAAATTCGGCGGGGGACATCTGACTAACATCATTAAGTTCTTGTCGATAAAACGGCACTTCTAAAGTGGCAATTCGCAAGCTCGTCAATAACGCTTGGCGATCGCTCGCTAGTGCAAATCGCTGCAACGCTTGCTCCTGATAGTAACTCCCGATCGCCACTGCAATTGTAGTTCCCACCAGCGCCACTCCCAAACTCAACAAATACCCCAGACTAATCTTTTGCCGAATATTGCAGCGCCCCCCAAATCCCATTATCCAATTCTGGAGTTTTTCTTTCCCCAATGTGCTACTATAATGATAGTCTTTTGAGTTTTTCATTCCGTTTACCCCCGGAAAATCCTGTAGTGCCAAAGGCGAGCCTTTTTAGCTTACGATGCAGCATAGCAAAAAGTCGTGCAAAAATTCAATCAACCCACCCAGTTTTCAGCTTTTCCACACCCCGTGAGGAAAAATTGAGAATTAACAATTGAGAATTAACAATTGAGAATTTAGAATTAATAGAATTAACGGGGGGATGGATTTGGGCACCGATCTGGTCAATTCTTCCCAAAAATTGCAAATCACAGATTGATAATTTACTAAATAAATGTTGTTAATTTCTAACTTTTAATTTTCAATCCATTTCCCCGGCTTCTCCAAGCAGGGGCGAGATTAAGATCGAAATAGTCCGATCGCTGAGAATACTTGTCATGCCTTTATCGCGCCTTTTAACCTTATTTGTGGGTATCGTCTTCATCTTAGGGATGATGCTGTGGCTGGTGAGTGCCATCTCCCGGCTTTACATGCAGATTAGTTTTTCCGCACCCCTGCTGGCGAACCTGCTGCTGTTGCTCGTCATCGCCCTGCTGATCGTGTTAATTGGGGCATTTATCTACTACCTGCGGCTGTTCCAGAACCCCAAAACCGGGCGAGGGCGGCGCAGACGCAAGCTAAAAGTCCCCGCCCACAAAGCCGATGCGGCGGGAGCCAACTTAAAAGCGGTTCGCCAACAAGTGGATAACATCCAAGACGAAGTAGCGCGACAAGAACTGCTGCAGCGATCGCGCGAACTCGAACAGAACTTATCGCGCCGGAATCTGCAAGTGGTGGTATTCGGGACCGGTTCGGCGGGGAAAACCTCCCTAGTGAATGCGTTACTCGGGCGCATGGTGGGGCGGGTGGATGCGCCGATGGGAACCACCGATGTGGGTCAAACCTATCGCCTGAAACTCAAAGGACTCGATCGCGAAATTTTAATTACCGATACCCCGGGAATTTTAGAAGCGGGAGTAGCCGGAACCGAACGAGAACGCTTAGCGCGGACCCTATCCACCGAAGCGGATTTACTGTTATTCGTGGTGGATAACGACCTGACGCGATCGGAATACGAACCCCTGCAAATGCTAGCCGAAATTGGCAAGCGCTCCATCGTGGTTTTAAACAAAAGCGACCGTTATCCCGAAGAAGAACGAGAAATCATTTTAGCCCACCTGCGCGATCGCGTAGAAAACTTCATCTCGCCAATGGATGTAGTGGCGATCGCCGCCAATCCCAGCGAAATCCGCCTCGAAAGCGGGGCCGTATTTCAAGCCGACCCAGATATCATGCCCTTAATTCGCCGCATGGCTGCCATTTTACGCGCCGAAGGAGAAGATTTAGTCGCCGACAATATCCTGCTGCAATCCCAACTTCTCGGCGAAGAAGCGCGGCGCTTAATCGATACCCAACAAAGACGACAAGCGGATAAAGTCGTCGAACGGTTTCAGTGGATCGGTGCTGGTGTAATTGCCTGCACCCCCTTACCCGTGATTGACGTACTTGCCACCGCCGCCGTCAACGCCCAAATGGTAGTAGAAATTGGTAAAATCTATGGGTGCGATATTAATCTCGAACGGGGCAGAGAATTGGCGCTTTCTCTCGGCAAAACCTTAGCCAGTTTGGGAATCGTAGAAGGGGCGGTGAAACTGATTACCGCCGCTTTGCAATTAAACTTAGGAACCTTTGTGGTAGGTAAAGCGATTCAAGGCGTCACCGCTGCGTATTTAACCCGCATTGCCGGCAAGAGCTTTATCGAATATTTCCGCCACGATCGCGATTGGGGGGATGGCGGCATGACCGAAGTAGTACAGCGACAGTTTCAGCTTACCAAAAAAGAAGAATTTGTCAAAGCATTTGTGAAAGATGCGATCGACCGCGTAGTGGAACCGTTGAAAATGAATTTGACCCTGGAAGACGAGGAAGCGTATGGAGAAGAAGGAGAGTATGAGTATGACGACTACGATTTACCCCCGCTGACGCGCTACGCCGAAGCGGAACAAGCTTCAGAAAGCAGAGAGCTTGCGGAGATAATGGAACAGGAGTATGAGGAATATGATGATTGGGAGTGGGATAGTCGCCGTCAGCAGAATGATGAGTGGTAAATCACCCCGAGAAAGTCAGAATTGAGAAGTTTGGCGTGGTTCTCGATTTGAGATATTTGCTCAATGGTTTAGCGGTTGGGTTTGATGAAGAAAAGCCAGGCGAAGAACCCGCCGAGGATGCCAGCAAGGGCGCTTGCACTCAAGACGATGGCGATCGGCGTCAGGGATTCCGGACCGGTCCAGGGTGAAGGTTCGATCGCCGCCGCATGATTCACCTGTGCCATCCAACTCGAAGAACTACAAGCCACCACTACAGCGGTTCCGAAGCCGACCCCCGCTACCGTGGCAAATTGTTGGAACTGGCGTGCTTCTTGCGCGTGGGAAATACTCACCATGCCGGCGATCGTGGCAATTAAATTTTCTTGTACTTCCAAGCAAGGACGCAAATTAGCATAATCTTTTTCCAGTTGTTTTTGATATTTCGCCTTAACAATATCGCTAAACTCTTGCAGGAATTTAAAATCATTGCTAACTTGGAAAAAGCTGCCTGCTTTTTTTTCAATTAGCATCACGTATTTTTCATAATGCAGCAAATTTATATCCAGAGTATGCTGATAGACTTCTAATGCATTAATTGTTTTGACAAAATCTGACAAAGTTATCGCATTTTTTTGTAAAGTTGACTGGAGTTGCGACCACTCTAAATTATAAATATTTTCAATAGAAGGCCCCATGCTATCGAACTCGACCAGGGTTTTCTCTTTCATCTCGCGGCTTTGAGTGTAAGCCCAGATAATTTTATTTCGGTAGCAAAATAAAAGCTTCCAATACTCGTAAAACTCAGCCGCTTGGGTCATTGCCTTCTGATTCGGATAGAGAATCATCACCAAATGACTATCCGGCTCAATTTTTTCCCACCGTTGCGGGGAGGCTCTCCAAAACTCCAGAACCGTTGCCCCTAAAAATTGTCCCTTTTCTTGATACTGCCAGCCTCGGTCGATTAAACTTTTATAAGCGCTTTCTGCTAGATGATGGACTTCATTTCTGCCGCCACTTTCCAACCATCCCGAGAGCATCCAAGTTTGGCCTATTTTTCCGGGCAATAAAAAATCATCGGGAGCTAATATTAAAAGTTTTTCCAGACAGCTTGCCAAATCTTTAATATCAAATTTTCCATCCACTGAGAGTTGGCATAGCAATCCATAGGTATCGTCTAAGGCAAAGCGATTGTAAGAACCTCCGATTTTTTCGTCTTCAAATTCTCCCGCAAATTTAAACTGTCCTGTTTCGTGGTTTTTGACATCTAAAAATTGGGCATATTCCCTATCCTCAGTCACCGGTGTGGAACTCAGGGAACCAGGAAGTTGCTGGGGCAATTTTTCCAGTACATATTGGTAGTTTTCTAAATTGTCTCTGGTCTCTATACCCAAACCTTCGCGAAGGTGATAGACAAATAGATCGAGAGTCGGAGAGACTAAATTTATCATCTCAATCGAGGTCATCAGTTGCTAGATAGTAAACAGTTTTCAGCGGGGATGCAAAGCCTGAGCCATGATAGGCCGATACCTGCTTTCTTGCTTCGGCGATCGCCGAAACGGAACGCGATTAGATGCTACCCGATTTCGCTGGAGTTTACGCTTTATAATAGCACTCCTGACATCCACCTCTGGGAGCAAGTAGCTTTCTCTCGGCGGCTAGGAAATTGGTAAAAATCCTTCACTGCCGCAGAAATACTGGGGTGGGTGGCAGCCTCAGTTTAATGCAACTCTATGGCCAGGAGTCAATAGGTTCTCACCCCTCGGGGAACTCAGGGTTGGCGAAATCGTTGTGTATTGAGTGTAGATTGTGCAGGGGCGAGGGGGGCGGGGAAGGGCAAGGAAGGGCGGCGAATGGCATCATCGCTGTTGCGATTATTCGGTTTGCAAACCCCCGACAATGCCAGGAGATTATCTGCGAAACCATCGGTGGAACCCCTGCCCGATACGGCGCAAAAGCTGCCAAACCCGGTAGAGGAATGAGCGGATGCGGGGACTGGGGCGGTGTTGCCCGGGGGTAGGGGGTGGTGGTGGGGAAAGCGCCTCGGTTCTGTGGCGCTGTGGGGGTTGGGGTTGCAATTCCAGCGCTGTTTCATAGCTGTCGATCGCCGCTTCATAGCGATGTAACCGCTTCAACGATCGGGCGCGATATTTCCAGACGGTGGCATCCGTCGGTTGCAAGGCGATCGCGCGATCGTAGCTGGCGATCGCCTCGTGAAAAGCCCCCAACTCGAACAGAGCGTGACCCCGATCTGCCCATGCTTGGGCATCCTGGGGATAACGCGCCACCATAGCGTCGCATGACTGGAGTCGAGCATTTTGCGCCACCGACGACTCCATCACCACTGGGGCGGGGGGCGGCGGCGTCAACTGGGCGAGGGCGATATCGAGCAGTGCTCGAGTTTCGCGAGATTGGGGTTGAATTTCCAACGCCCGCCGATAACAAGCGATCGCCGCTTCGTAGCGGTGCAAAAATGCCAGAGTTTCCCCTTTATTGTGCCACAGTTCGTAACCGTCCGGATGGAGGGCGAGGGCGCGATCGTAGCTGACAATTGCCGCTTCATAACGTCCCATTGAGGACAGACAGTTGCCCCGATTGTTCCAGGCGCAATGGTAATTCGGTTCGATAGCCACCGCGCGATCGAAACTCGCCACCGCTTCATCATAGCGCTGTAACATTTTCAGCGCCATGCCGCGATTGTTCCAGGCATCCGGATAATCCGGTTGAATTGCGATCGCCTTATCATAGCTGGCGATCGCTTCTTCATAGCGCTGTAATTGGTAAAGAGAACCCGCGCGATCGTACCACGCTTGCGGGTTGTTCATTTGAATTTCTATGCGGTGGATTTCCCCCCGCTTTTTCGGTGGCGTAGTGTTGGGGTTAAACCGGGGAGGGGGAAACTCCGAGGGTGGGGACATGGCGATCGGCTATCGGACTTAGGCTAAGGATTGATTAATCGAGTGCTTGATAATCGGCGATTTTCCATTCGCCATTGACCCGTTCTAAATTGTAGCGAATTAAATTCGTGGAAAAATCGCTTTTTTCGCGATTGATTTGGCCATTTTCGTAAAGGGTGTAATCCTCCGTGACTTGTGCCTCCACAGTTGCTTTATCTGTAGCGATTTCAAATCGATTCACCGACTCGATGCGCTGCACTCCATATTCATAAAATGCATTATTGTTTTGCAACCAATTTATAGCATTGAGGGAATCGGCGTATAAAATCCCGGTAGTCAGATTGCGGAGCAAGGCGCGATTGTAGGGAGGGGCAAACATTTGTTTTTTTGCCTCCAACCATCGGCGAATCAATGCCTCTGCGGCGGCGCGATCGAACGTGGGAGTGGGAGTAGGGGTTTCCGTGGGTTGAGAGGCGGGGTTGGTGAAGCATCCCGCATCTTGCAAATTCGCCCCCATCAAATTCGCATCTTGCCGTTGCCATCCACAAGTGTTGGCATTTGTCAAGACTGCATCTTTCAGATTTGCGCCTCGGACATCGGCTAAGCGCAAATTGGCATCGGTGAGATTAACTGCCAACAAATCCGCCGCAATCAGAGTGGCCCGGGTTAAGTTGGCTCCTCGAAGATTGGCATAGCGCAAGTCGGCGTTTCGCAGGGAAGCGCCTTGCAAGTTGGCACCGGTCAGATCGGCACCGCGCAAGTTGACTCCTTCGAGATCCGCACCGCGCAGATCGCATCTCGGGCAGCGCTGAGTTTCGAGCAGTTGCCGCACTTCCTCGGGATTTGCCCCGCGCGCGGCAGCAGCTAAACTGAGAGCAAACGTCGCAGTAAGTGTAGCAACTTTGGTGGCGTTCATAGGCAAGGAAAAAGCGCGACAGTAACCGACTCGACCAAGGCGGCGGGGTCTACCGGTGCGGGAACCATTTCCCCTCGGAAGTCGAGCAACTGAACCAGCAGCAAATAGGCGATCGCCAGAAAAATGGAAATGGCACCGGTAATAATTGCGACCACTTTAGAACGATCCATTGTAATTCCTCAAAACTGCAGTTGTAGGGTATTGTGACATTGCACCGAGCGATCGGCGCATTGGGTTGACCTTGCTGGGGTAGAATAAATTTTTGAGCGCTGCTCGAACGGCGCGCTTGTCCACTGATGTAAAATTCCACTTGCATCGGGAAACAATGCACAAGAGACGTTTTGCTGTAAGAGTGCTCAACGGGTATGGATTCAGTGGTTGATTGGCCTGTCGAACCGACGAAAGAGCAAGTCCCGGCGATCGAGACCTTCGAGTTAAAGAAGGTTTATCTGCGGGGGTTCTGGATGAATCAAAAAGTAGAAACCCTCAAAAATTGCTCCTTGACGGTGTACGAGGGAGAAACCTTCGGGTTACTCGGGCCAAATGGGGCCGGAAAAACGACCCTGCTCAAGATTTTGCTGGGTATTTTGCGTTCTAGCCGTGGGCGCGGGGTGGTGTTGGGGCGTCCCTTGGGCGATCGCGCCGTGCGCGAACGTCTCGGATATCTCCCAGAAAACCCTTACTTTTACGATTATCTGACAGGTTGGGAGTTTTTGCAGTTTAGCGCCAGTTTATTTCAAATTAACGGCAGGGAACAACGACACCGCATCAGCGAGTTGCTCGATTTAGTCGGGATTGCCAAGTCAGCGGCTCGCAATAAGCCACTGAAACAGTATTCCAAGGGGATGTTACAGCGCATCGGCATGGCGCAGGCACTAATTAATGACCCGGATTTGGTGTTTTTGGACGAACCAATGTCGGGACTCGATCCGTTAGGACGCTATCAAATGCGCGAGATTATTTTATCGCTTAAGGAGCAAGGCAAGACGATTTTTTTTAACAGTCATATTTTGGCCGATGTGGAGAAAATCTGCGATCGCGTCGCTATCCTCGCCCGAGGGGAATTGATTTGCATGGGAGCTTTGCCCGAATTGTTAGGCACCTCTGACGTTTACTATGTGGAAGGCACTGGCGGTAACACCGAAGTGCTGAAACAATGGTTGCCTGATTTAGACTTTGAAGAACAACGCTGGCACGGTCATTTAAAAGGGTCGCCCCAAGATTTCCTCGCCAGCTTGCAATTGATGGGGGCGAAATTGATTTCGATTCACTTGACGCGAGCCTCCTTAGAAGAATTTTTTGTCGGGCAACTGCGCGATCGCGGCATCACCGTCAGCCAGTGATTCTCTCAAAAGCTATTCCCCTTGAAAGATGCGCCATCCCCCTAGGTAATGCTATCCCTAAATTAAATAGAGATTGAAAGGATAGAAAACAGATGGCTGATATCGTAGAAACTGCTTCCCAAATCGGACAATTCAAAACCCTGATGACCTTAATCGAAGCAGCCGGTCTGGTGGATACCCTGAAGAGTTCTGGCCCCTACACCGTGTTTGCTCCCACCGATGAGGCATTCACCCAGCTTCCCTCCAACACCATCGCCACTTGGATGGAAGACCTGCCCAAACTGAAAAAAATCCTCACCTATCACCTGCTCAATGGGGACGTGCGGAGCGATAATCTCAGCGAATTAGACAGCGCTAAAACCCTTGAAGGATCTATCGTGGGGATCGATACCTCCGATGAAACGAAAGTCAACGACGCCAAAGTGCTCAGCGCAGACCGAATAACGGACAATGGCACGATCCATGCGATCGATAAGGTTCTGATGCCTTCCTTTGCTTAGGTATTGCCTAGGGCGATAAATCCCCTCGAGACCAGAATCGGGCAATTTTTCCGGGGTTTATCGCCAGCAAAAACAAGTCTTTATGAATCAATTTTATAACAGCGATCGGGATTGTTAAACTAAGCAATTCCGTCACCAGAACTACTCGTCTTCAGAACCGGACTTGAGACTTTCACCTCATCCGGCTC